>JAHEDC010000152.1 GCA_024641425.1 Verrucomicrobiales bacterium
TCCTCGGCCTCCCGCGCGCCGCTGATTTCCTTCACCAATTCCTCGATCGCAAAATCATATTCCACGATCCGTCGTGCCGTATTATTCGATTCGATGTCCTGCTCCCAAATCGTCTTGCCTTCTCGGGTCACTCGCAGCTTATAGGGAATCCCCGGCTTCATGACATCATTGAGCAGGATCTCGCCCTTCACCCGATCCTTCGCATAGACGGTCTCAGGCGAGGTCACGTCGAGGAGGGCCATATCCTGCGGTGAAACCTCGGCGCCGATTCCGATGGGAAACACCGGCACACCTAGGTCACCGAATCGCTTGCCGACGAGCACCGGCGAGGTGCCAGAGTTATGACGACCATCGGTCAGCAGGATCACGCCCACACCGTCACTTTCCGTCCCGATAACATCCCGCAGCGGATCACCGAGATCAGTCACATCACCTTCTTGGATCAACGGAAGCACCGTCGGCAGATCCCCCGAAGATTTCTTCCCACCTCGCCGCTGCCACCATAACGGATCGACTTCGCCATTCCTTAGGGATACAAACTCAATGTCCTGCTGTGCCGCGAGTATCGGAAGGAGGCCACTATCCTCGTCGAGCATCAGTTTGCCGATCCGGTCGAGTCGTGTCATGCGGTCGAATTTGTCCACGGCGGCGCGAAACTCCGGTGTCTCACTGTTATTCGAGTAATAGACCTGCGAGGAGGCAAGCACATACTCGCGCAAACGGTCCCGCAAGACGTCGGCGAGCCCCGCCAGTGTTTCCATCGCACTCACGACTTTGAAGGGATCGGCGCCCCCCTCTTTTACCTCGCCGTCGAGTTTCTGTGCGGGAAGCAGGAGGTTCTCGCGGAAGTAGCGCATCCGGTCGCCGACGGATTCGTCGCCCTTCTCGCTGTCCTTCCTCTTTCCGGTGCCGGCGCTGTCCACCCAGGGAGACAGGAAGGTGCCGGGGATGGGCCCCGCTCGATCCTGCCCCGGGATCTGCCACGCGACCGAAAGGTGGTTCTCGCCACTGTCACCGGCGAGTAGCGCCTCCACGTAATAACGTTCGCCGGCCTTGAGCTCGATTCCCTGTGATTTCTGCTCGCCCCTCGAATCCCATTCCCTTACCGCCGTGTAGCCCTCGACGCGGGCAATTCTCTCGGCGCGCTCTGGACGCTCATCCCGGCTGAGATACAGCTCCGACCGGTCGTCGCTCGCGATCCAGAATCGGTACTCGCCATCAATGGAAGGGTGAAGGTAGCCGCGCATCCAGAGCCGGAAACCCGTCTCGGTCGTGTTCGGAACTTCAAAGTCAGCGACCAGACTCTCGCTTGCGGGGGCGGGGCGATCACCTTGCTTCCGGCGATTACGATCAAAAATCCAGTCCCCATTACCCGCCGTCCAGCGCTGCTGCGTCAGATAGCCGCGCGCCGGACGCCCCATGGCCGCACTCTCTTCGCCAAAGCGCGCGATAGCCCCGAAACTCGTCGCCAGATTTTCGGCGAACGCGCCCACCCACTCGGCCATCTCCCGGCTTTCAGGGCCACCGTCCAGCACTCGCTCCGCCGCGTGCCGCGCCTTCGAAAGACTCGCTCCCGCTTCCGCGGCCTCGTCAAAGGCCCTGCCTCTCGGTAGAAGCCCCATCGACTGCATCACGGCGACTTTTTTTTCCGGCGGCATCTCCTCATCGGTCAGGCGCATGCTCTTCGAGCCATCGATGAAGACGAAGAGCCGTCCCAGTTCGCGGATGACCTTCTCGTGATGCAGGACCGGTTCCGTGAGAGCGAGGACGACAAGGAAGACCGCGAGAGCACGCAGCGTCGGAAGGAGCCAGCGTGCCCTCCCCACGCGCTTGCGCGATTCACGATAATAGAGAACCCACGCCCCCGCAGCCAACGCCAGCGCGACCAACAGGCCGAGCCAGACGTTCCAGTCGCCGATGAATTGGAGGGAGGTCGTCATTTCAAAAGTCAGAAGTCACCGCAGTCAGAACACGCGGCGCGCGATCCATTGTTGGTAAAAGATCTCACCGAAAAGAAGGAACAAGAGACCAAGCAGGATTGGCTTCCACATTCCAATGCCCGATCGACGCGCCTCGTCGAGGGCGCGGAACTCGGCATAGCTGCGCACATAGGAAGCCTCCATCTCCTCGGCTAACTCGCGCATCTCGGTCTCTCCGAGCACGGCGATGTCGGATTCCTTACGGCTCAGATTGACCGCGAAGTAAAGCAGGTGCTTGTCGGGGGCGGTCAAGGTGTAGATTCCAGGCGTCGCGGTATCCGCATATGTCACTGTTCCGCGCGCTCCTTCCCGCTTCACCGTGAGGACATGATCGATCCCCTCCGGATCCTTCAGCACCGCTTCCTGACCCTCCATCTCGACCGGGAGAAAAGCGACAAGCCGTTCCCCTGCCGCGATGTTTCTCGGCGGATCAACGCTGGCGGCGAGATAGGTCACCAAACGTTGCATCATCGGAAGATAGACAGGCTGCGTAGGAAGATTCCCCCAATCGGAGTCCGCCGGCACCGCGCACTGGATCACGCGTCCCTCCCCCGTTTTGCGTTCCACTGCGAAGGGATCACCACTATCGAGTTTCGCGAGTTCGAGAATTCCCCGACTGGGCGCCCCCGCGTCATCCTCTCCGATAAGTCCGATCCGCAGCCAGGTATTGAAATCGGGATCGCTCAGCTTGCCGTTTCGGCTATCATTGAAGAAGGCGAACGCCGGATGATTGTAGACTTCGCTCACAATGCGCGCGCTCTGCTGGAGCGAGCCATCCCTTCCACCATAACCTCTCCCGGAGAAGGCCGTGAACTGCCTTGGAAGAAGGCCTTCCCCCTTTCGGAAGAAATCCTCATTGTACCACTTCGCGTCGATGCGGGCACCCGGAAAAACGATAAGACCGCCACCGTCGCGGACATACTTCTCCAACAACTCGAGCTGTCCCTTTTCGAGCTTCTCCACGTTGGCCAGGATGACCACGCGCTGGTCAATCAAGGTATCTTCCCGGAGTTGGTTCGCCTCAATCGTTCTCGATACCACGAGATCATTCAGATTCTTCGCACCCGCGGCGCCGAAGGGCTGGAGCGCGATCTCGAGGAAATCGGTCTCACCTGAGAAGTTGCTGCCGGGCTCACCGTTCACCAGGAGGACCGGCACGCTCTCCCAGACGGGAAAACTCGCGACATACGAGTTATCCGCGTTCAGCGCGTCGGCATCCATCCGAATCTCAACGCTGTGGTCGCCCGGCGTGTCGAAGGCGACCGTGAAGTGCACCTGTGCATCCTGTTTCGGCCCGAGGGTCCGTTGCGAGGAACGCTTTTCCACCCCGTCCACCTTGAGGTAGACCATCAGATCAGGATAGGCGGTTTCCCCGTAGTTCCGGAGGTTCGCGCGAATGGTTACCGGCTGGCCGGTTCCGAGGATGAGGGCGGAAACATCGATCGACTGAATGCAGGCATTCTCGCGAGAACCCTCGGCGACCTGGTAGAGGGTCACGTTGGGACGCACCGGCATCTCAAGGAGCTTCTCCATCGCGGAACGGCGGGGCACCGCGGCGGCATCGCTCCAATCCGACTTCTGGAAGTCACTCACCAAGACAATCTCGCGCCCGGGATGGGCCATGCGCTCAAACTCACTGACACCATACTGGAGGGATTCCGCGATATCCGCCGGATCACTCAGGCGAACCTCGCCCTTGATCTTCTTCATCACCGTGTCGAGAGCCGTGCTCGGCTCATCCGTCATCGGCAAAGGGACGCCTCCCATGAGAACGACACTCGCGTCCGAACCCTTGCGCATTTCCTTCAGGGCCTGCCCGATCTCCCCTTTGGCCCGCTTGAAGTTCGTCTGGGTCGATGAGCCGTCCTGCATCGAGAAACTATTATCAAGGAGGAAGACCGTGCTCAACTTGTCGTTCTGCTGATACGTCCGCATTTTCGTCAGCACCGGCTGGGCGAGACAGAGCGAGAGCAGGATCGGAATGCCGATCCGCATGAGCAGCAGGAGCAGTTGCTCCAACTCGATGCGGCGGTGGTTCTTCTTGATGATCGGAGCCAGCAGGTGCATCGCTCCCCATGCGACCACCTTGAAGCGGCGTTTATTGAGAAGGTGGATGACGAGCGGGATCGAAAAGGCCGCCATACCGCCGAGAAGGAAGGGATTGGTGAAATTCACGGATGGAGAATCAGTCGAAAGAGGACTCGGGGATCATCTCACCGGTTCCGGTAGGCAAGATAGCGACTCAGGGTGTCCGCGTAAGGCTCATCCGTGACAAGCTGCACGAGATCGATCCGGTTCCGGCGACAGCCCTGCCTCAATTCCTCGCGAAAATCCCCCAGGCGTTTGAGGTAACTCTGCCGCAGCACCGTCGGGTCGACCATGTGATGGTCGTTGGCGACCTCCAAATTGTCGAAACGCGTCCATTGCTTGAAAGGGAAATCCAGCTCGTCACGGTCCCACACCTGGAAAACGATAATCTCGTGCCCCCGGTGCCGGAGGTGCGCGAAGGCCTTCATCATGGCCGGCACGTCGCCGAAGCAATCCGAAAGCACCACAATCATCCCTCGTCGGTGCAATCGCGGAACCAGGCTATGAAAGACGGTGCCCGGATCGGTTTCACCCCCGAGTTCGGCCGACTCGATGGTGTCCACGATGACTTTCAGGTGGCTGACCCGCGAGCGGGGCGGAATGAAGGCCCGTGGCTGGGTATCGAAAGTTACCAGCCCGACTGTATCCTGCTGCATCATCATCAGATAGGCGAGACAAGCGGCGGTGCGTTTCGCATATTCGTACTTATGTGTCCCGCTCGTTCCGGCATAGCCCATCGATCCGCTGACATCGAGCAGGATCGTGCAACGAAGATTCGTCTCCTCCTCGTACTCGCGGATGTAATGGCGGTCGGAACGCCCGAAGACCTTCCAGTCGATATGCCGGATCTCGTCCCCGTGAACGTAGGGCCGGTGTTGCTTGAATTCGACACTGAAGCCCTTGTGCGGCGAGGAATGCAGACCGGTGCAGAAGCCCTCCACCACGCGGCGGGCCAGCATCTGCAACTTGCCGACTTTCGCCAGATCGTGCGGTTCAAGGATATCCGTGAGATGGGCCATGTGGAGCGCCGGTAAATCGTTTTAGAGGACACTGTGGGCCTCTCCGCGCGGCACGACCTCGATGAGGTGCTGGATGATATGGTCGATCGTGATTCCCTCCGCCTCGGCCTGGAAGGTTGGCACCACGCGGTGACGCAGCACCGGGTGGGCAAGGGTCATGATGTCATCGAGGGTCACATGAAAACGGCCCCGCAGCAGGGCCCGCACCTTCCCTCCGAGAATGAGGTACTGGCAGGCTCGCGGCCCGGCGCCCCAATCGACCATCTGCTTCACGAAATCCGAGGCATCCTCCTCGTGCGGGCGGGTGGCACGGACAAGATCGAGCACGTAGTCCATGACATGATCGGGCACCGGCACTTTGCGCACCGTCTTGTTCGCGAGCACGATGTCCTCGCCGGAGAGGACGGGCTCCAACTCGGCCCGGAAGCCGCTCGTTGTCCGCCGCATGATCTCGCGTTCCTCTTCCTTGCTCGGATAGGCCACGCGGATATGAAAGATGAAGCGGTCGCGCTGGGCTTCGGGAAGCGGATACGTCCCCTCCTGCTCGATCGGGTTCTGCGTCGCGAGAACGAAGAACGGTTCCTCCAACTTGAAGGTCTCGTTGCCGACCGTCACCCGGTGTTCCTGCATCGCCTCGAGGAGCGCCGCCTGCGTCTTGGGCGGCGTCCGGTTGATTTCGTCGGCGAGAATCATCTGGGCGAAGATCGGCCCCTTGTGGAACACGAGGTTCCGGTGACCGGTCGTCGGATCCTCCTGGATGATCTCGGTGCCCGTGATGTCGGCCGGCATGAGGTCCGGCGTGAACTGAATGCGGCGGAACGACAGGCTCAGAGCCTCGGAGATCGTCTGCACGAGCATCGTCTTCGCAAGGCCGGGCACCCCCTCGAGAAGGCAGTGACCACCGGCGAGAATGGCGATGATCACTTCCTCGACCACCGTTTCCTGGCCCACGATGAACTTCCCTATTTCCTCCCTGAGGCGGGCGTAGCTCTCGACGAGGGCGGCCGCCATCCGCTCGTCGTCGGCGGTGGGCAAAGGCACACCGACCGGAGGCGCAGCGGGCTCGAACGCCGCTTCGGGTTCGGGCGTCAGCAGGCGTTGGAGGAAGGAAGGATGGCGTTTGTCGTCGGGGACCGGGTCACTCATGGCAGGCAGGGATTCTCGGATTGTTTCTTCTGGTTTTGCTAGAATCGCGGCGGCTCGCGATGGGGCTGAATTTCAACCCAGAGAACGCCCCGAGCCCTGACGATCTTTCTATTTCCTGAAAAAAACGCTCCCGCTTTCCGAGATTCCGCCGTCCCCTGCCGCAAGGGGCGACGGAGGATCGCATCCATCCCAATAAAACGGCGTCCTCCCGCCTGGAAGGACGCCGTTCCTGACGAAGGGGAAGTCGAAGTGCTCTAGCCGATGACGGATGCCCTGCGCCGACGGAGCAGACACAGGCTCCCGAGTCCCGCAAGCAAGGCATCCGAAGGTTCAGGCACGACGCGAAAGCTCACCGAGGCCACCTGATAACCGGGAAGCTTGAAATTCGCGTTCGCGAACATCGCCGCGTCGAGAATTCCACCGCTTCCGGGCGCGTTGAAGCCGGGATGCACCGCGATCACCCCATTCTGATCGACACCCGTGTTCGGGGCCATCTGTCCAAAGAAAGCCGTGTTCGCAGGCAATTCATCATTAATCTCTGTCCCGGCATCGAGCACATCGCTTCCGAGAATCAGGAAATCGGTGGCAACGAAATTGCCGGCTAGGTCGAAGATCGGATGCGAGAGAGGATTGTCGCTTCCCACGAAGCCATCGTTACCCGGAATCACCATCATGGTGTAGGCCATGAACCGGCTGTTCGGACTCAAGGGATCGAGACTGAAAACGCGGGACTGGGCGAGGCCGGGCGCGGTCGGGCCCATGCCAACCTGCCCGGAAACATTCCCCGCGAACGCCGTCTGGAACTGCGTGTTGAGAATGCCCGTCACACCATCCTCTGCCACCGACTGCAATCCCGGGCTCGCCACGGCCCCTACATTGAAGGGGTCGTAGCTGCCGTTGCTGAAGCCTACCCATGGCTGCATGATCCAGAGCCCATTGCCGGGCGCCAGATTGGTAAAGGTCACCATCACATCGACGGCGCGGGCCGAGCCGGTGACCGCGAAAAGCGAACCAGCGAGAATCCCTATCCGCGCAAGCCGTTTTGCCCTGAATATGTTTGATACTACTTCGATTTTCATAGGTGCGTTTTACCCCGCCGGGTAGCATTGGTTTGGGTTCGGTGATCGGAGTCGATCACCTGCTGCCTTCTATCAAGGTTCCCTTCGGACAGCAATGGATTTCAACGGTCCCACGGAAATAGTGCGTCTGTCTCCCCGGGGTGTCGCGATTTCCGGCTCGCGCTCTGGAAATTGTGGTATCTTGGGCAAAGACCCGAAAGACAGACACACCATTGACGAGACTCACAACGGAAGCCCCGGTCGAACACCGGCGAACCGCGCGAGATCGGAGGATGTCACTCTACCATCGCAAGCCGACGATTCCGTTTCCCCTGGCTCAGGTGGTGGACTCACTCCTCCCATCCTGCGCCGGCGATGGTTTTCTCGCCATCGGACCGTCTCTGAGAAGGTCTCCGAACTGAATACGTCGCCCGGGCCAGCGTCCGTTCACGCCCGATTCACAGCCGAAACCGCACCTACAGAAATGCCCGCATCGAAAGCCTTCACCATTTGGACCGAGGCCGTCCTCACGTCCCCGCCCGCCGCCGCCCGCCTGATCGCCCTGCCACCGTCGAAGGCCTTCACGATCTGGACCGCTGGCGGCAGAACGCCCGCCGTGATCCCGTCACCCCCGAGCCGCGCCTTCACCCTCTGGACGAAAGCGGTCGCGGACGGGAGCCTTCGAGTCGGCGGCAAGTCCCCGGTTCCCGTCCTTACGCTCCCGGCCAGCCAGGCTTTCACGGTTTGGACGCGCGCTGCCCTCGCGCCTTCTCCGCCCCCCGTCGCGGTGGCGACGGCCGAAAGCGCGCGCGCCTCGATCTTCATCGAAGAAACGGACGAGGAGGCCACTGTTCCGCTCTCAAGGATGCTTGTCCGCTGGTTCCTCATCCCTGCCGCCGCCGTTCTCGTCTTCATCGGATTCTACCAGCTCTCCGGAGAAATCGAAGGACTCGAGAACGATAAATCAACCCTCATCGGCGAGAAGGCGGACCTCTCCGGACGACTCGACGTCTCCGAGGACGAGAACGCCAAGCTGGAGGACATCCGGCGCAAACTCGAAGTGGAGGGCAGAAGCCTCACCGTGAAGCTCGGCGAAACCCGGCAACAGCTTGTGCAGACGGAGAATGCCAATACTTCGCTGGAGCGCCTCGTCAAGGACCTGAAAGGCGAGGTCGCCCTCTGGAAGAAGGACATGAAGGCCGCCACCGAACGCCACGCCGGAGAGAAAGCCTCGATGGAAGACATCATCGCGGGTAACAAGTCCCGCATCGCCAAGCTGGAAATCGATCTCGACGCCACGAAGAAGACCCTCGCCACGCGGGAAACCACGCTCGCCGAAAGGGAGAAAACGATTACCACCCGCGATCAGGTCATTGCCAGCCTCAAGACCGAAACGAATGCCAACGCGAAAACGATCGCCGCCCTCAAAGCGGAACTCGCCACCGCGATGACCCGGATCGCCGAGGTCCAGACCCTCGCCGACACGCGGGGCAAGGAACTCGCCACCGCAAACGAAAGCCTGAAAGCGGCGGCGGAAGTCGCCGTCAAGGTTCAGGCCCGCATCGCGGAGCTGGAAGCCGCCCTGAAGCAGGCGGAGGAAGCGGCGAAGAACCCGCCGGCTCCCCCGGAGCCCGCGCCCGCTCCGGCCGAATAGGCTTTTTCCCGGGCAACGGGATCCACGAAACCGTTGCCAGGAGGCGCCTTTCCGGCTGACAGCGCCGGGGATGAACCGCGGTCTCCTTTCCTCCTCCTCGTTCTCTTTTCGGCGGTCCGTCTTCCTGCGGAAGAACCCGTCGCCCGCGAACGTCCTCGCCGCGAGGTTCGGGAAGTCGGCCGACGCGGTGCACAAGCACCTGAAGGTGCTCCAGAAGGCGGGCGTGCTCCGCGTAACCCACGGGCGGCTCTACGGCTTCACGGCGCGCTTCCAGCCACACCCGGAGACCGGCGAGATCGACCTCGACTCCTGCGTCCTCCACCTGAACCTTCCGCCCCAACTCCCGCCCGGTGAGCTCCGCCGCAGGGCTGAGCCGGGAAGCGGTCAGTCCTGGTTTCCCCTCGTGCCCAAGCTCCAGCTTGGACACGCGCCGGCGGGCGAGGCTCTGGCCTCCTACCGGCGGGAGTGACGAGGCTGGAGCCTCGGGAGCAGCGGCGTTACCAAGCTGGAGCTTGGTAACGAGGGGCAAACTTCACCCGAGCCCGACGGGATCACGCGTCTCCGCCCGGCTGTTCGCGTGGGATTCCCCCGGAACGGCGGCCTTTTTCGCGCGCTGCTGTTGCTTGAAGCGCCGGAAGCCGATGAGCTTGCGGGATTCCTCGTCCCAGAGCCGGTGGCCGAGCGTCCTGAGGCTGCCCATGACGGTCATCGGCACCACTTCCGAGAACAGGGGATCGGAGCGGTGGCAGCGCTCGAGGTTGTAGTTGGGAATGCGCGCGCTGAGATGGTGGATGTGGTGGAAGCCGATGTTCCCCGAGAACCACTGGAGGACGCGGGGGAGCTTGTAGAAGGAACTGCCCTCGAGGGCGGCCGCGGTGTAGTCCCAGTCCTCGTTGCGCTCCCAGTAAACGTCCTCGAACTGGTGCTGGACGTAGAAGAGCCACACGCCGCAGGAGCCGGCGACGGAGGTGGCGGTGAGCTGGATGACGAGCCAGGGGAGGAAACCGAAGATCCAGATCAGCCCCGTGATCATGCCGGCGATGGCGGCGTTCATGATCCAGACCGAGCGCCGCTCGCGCGGGCTGGCGCCCTTCGTCGGGAAGCGCTGCCAGACGAGGAGCAGGAGGACGGGCGCGATAACGAAGAGGATGACGGGATTCCGCGCGAGCCGGTAGGAGAACTTCCGCCAGCGGGAGGCGGCGAGGTATTCCTCGACGGTGAGCGTCCAGATGTCGCCCACGCCCCGCTTGTCGAGATGCCCGGAGCTGGCGTGGTGGATGGCGTGCTCCCAGCGCCAGTGGTAGTAGGGCGTGAAGGTGAGGAGCCCGGTGACGAAGCCCCAGAAGCTGTTGGCCCGGTCGGACTTGAAGAACGACCCGTGGCCGCAATCGTGGAAGATGATGAAGACCCGGATGAGGAGCCCGCCCGCGAGCACGGCGAGCGGAATGGTGAGCCACCAGGAGACGGAAAGGCTGAGTTTGAGCAGGAAAAGGAGCACGAAGTAGCCGCCCACCGTGTTCACAAGCTGCCACGTGGCCCGCCAGAAGCTGGGTTTCTGGTAGGCGACGACGACCGCCTTCCACCGGGCGATGGTCTCGCGATGGCTGGGTGGGGCGGGTTGGGAAAGTTGATCCATAGCCGTTCACTATGCGGCGGCATTCGGGAGGGAGCAATGGAGGATGCGGGAATGCGAGAAGAATATCACCGGACTTTACGCAGGAAGCCGATCTCAGACACCCGGTGCCACGGAGCCGGCGCGTCCGTTGGCCGAACTTTCGGAGTGGGGAAAGGTTCCCGGCCCGCACCTTCGTCCCCGGATTCGCGGAGTTCATCCCAGCGGATTTGCGGATTCGCTACGACGCGGACGATGTTCCACCCGTAGCCGAAATTCCCTTTATGAAAATCCCGATTTTCCTCCCTGCTTTCGTCCTCAGCCTGGCTACCGCCGCCACCGCCGCCGATCCGCAACTGACCTCTTGGGCCACCGAACGCTCCGGCCAGTACGCCCGCATCTACACCAGCAAGGCGACCGCCCTCGCGGACACTGCCGTCTCGACCTGGACCGGGCAGACCGTTCCGGCGTATTCCGATGTCCAGAAGGTCGAATACTCGAACGACTGGGTCTATATCGCCACCACCGGCCTCTCCAGCCACCTCATGGGCCCTTGGTATTTCGATGCCGCGAAGACCAACCTCTTCACCAATCTTCCGAAGAACCAGAAAGTCCTCAACCGCTTCCCCCGCGTGCCCACCGTCGCGGCGACCAAGACCGGGAACTACCTGAACGCCCTCGGCCGCTGGGTCAACGGTGTCGCCCTCTTCAACATGCTCGACGGGGCCTTCTACGCGAACGGCGCGGAGTCGCAGGACATGGGACAGGGCGTCCAGACCGCCTACTGGATCCGCAACGCCATGGCCGTCGAGGTCGTCACCTTCGATAACACCAACGGCCACCAGCCCCCCACCGGCGACTACCATTACCACGCCGATCCCAAGGCCCTGCGCTCCCAGCTCGGCGATAACATCACCTTCACCCGCACCGGCGGCGCGGATAATGCCGGCTTCTATTCCGAGGACACGAGCAACCTCAAGCATTCCCCCATCCTCGGCTGGGCCTACGACGGCTATCCCGTGTACGGCCCCTACGGCTACGACAATCCCGCCGTCGCCTCCTCCGACCCCACCATCCGGCGGATCAAGAGCGGCTTCGTCCCGCGCGACGGCAACTTCGGCACCGATAACCTCGCCGACACCGGGCGGAATTCGCTCGCCAAATGGTCCGCCCAGATGCGCGGCCTCACCACCACCGGCACGACTTACCCCATCGCGAATACGAACCAGCGCGGCCCCGCCGTGACCAGCCCCTATGTTATCGGTTACTGGGTCGAGGACTTCGCCTTCCTCGGCAATCTCGGCTACACCCAGGGCGTCGACTTCGACCTCGACGTTTACAACGGCCGCTTCTGCCGCACTCCGGAATTCCCCCAGGGCACCTACGCCTACTTCACCACCATCGATGCCAGCAACGCGCCCGCGTTTCCCTACGTCATCGGTCGCCAGTGGTATGGCAATGTCACCGGCGGCGCCGTCACCAGCATCGCCGAGACCATCACCTCACTCGTCGAAGCCGGCCCCGTTTCGCAACCCCGCGCCGACAGCCCGGTGGTGGATACGACCGCCGGCGAGGTCACCCTCACCTGGTCGTCGGTCGAAGGCGGGCGCTACCTCGTCGAGGCCTCCGCGGATCTCAGCACCTGGGCCCCTGTCGACAGCGAGATCACCGCGACGACGATCCGGACGGAAGTCACGACGCCCCTGCCGACCCCGGCTACCTCACGGAACTACCGGATCACGCGCACCGGCCTCGCCGATTTCGACCCCGTCACCGGCGGCACCACCGGAGGCGGCGGAGGCGTCGGTACCGGAAACCCCACCGCCGGCTTCGTCTTCGCCTTCACCGACGGCCCGCCCATGGCGAACCTCATTTCCAACGTCCGCGTCGGCGGCGTCGCGGGCACCGTCGTCAACTACGCCGTCAACGGCCCCGCAGGCGGCACCGTCACCATCTCCTTCAATGCCGGCACCC
>JAHEDC010000614.1 GCA_024641425.1 Verrucomicrobiales bacterium
TGCCTCGCGGTTCTTCTCGCTGTTCGTGTCGGTCAGGTCGTCGACGATCTGCGCGGTGAGGAGGGATTCGAGCAAGCCGACAATGGCGAGACTGATCGAGGTGGGCAGGATGATGGCGAGGGTTTCGAGATTCCAGGGAATCTGCGGGAGAGCGAAGGTGGGGAGTGAGGCCGGAAGGGCGCCGAGATCGCCGACCCGCCGGACATCCAGGTGGAGGACGATGGAGAGGACGGTGAGGACGATGATGCAGACGAGGGGCGAGGGGACGGCTTTCGTGATCCGCGGCAGGAGGTAGATGATGCCGAGTCCGCCCGCGACGAGGGCGAAGCTGATCCCGGAGACGCCTTCGACGCGGAGGTCGAGTTCGGGGAGTTGGGCGAGGAAGATGAGGATGGCGAGGGCGTTGACGAAGCCGGTAAGGACGGATTTCGAGACGAAGCGCATGACCTCGCCGATTTTGAGTAGGCCGAGTGCGAACTGGAGGACGCCGGTGAGAAGGGTGGCCGCGAAAAGGTATTGGAGGCCGTGTTCCCGGACGAGGGTGACCATGACGAGGGCCATGGCTCCGGTGGCGGCGGAGATCATCCCGGGACGACCGCCGACGAAGGCGATAGTGACCGCGATGCAGAAGGAGGCGTAGAGGCCGACTTTCGGATCAACACCCGCGATGATCGAGAAGGCGATGGCCTCCGGAATGAGGGCGAGGGCGACGACGAGGCCGGCGAGAATGTCCCCGCGGAGGTTGGAGAACCACTGGGACGAAAGGGTGGGAGAATTCACAAAGCAAACGGAGAAATGGAAAGGGGCGGGCGGCCGCGCGGGCCGTGCCTATACCATCGTGCTCCGGGGGGCGCAAGCTTTGGGGGCGAGGGAAGAAAGAGCGAGACGGGGCTTAGAGCGATTGTCGCCAGGTGGCGTGGATCTGGCAGTTGCGGCAGTTGGGGAGGGTGCAGGCGACCGCAGTGTTCTGGCCCGCGGGTATCAGGGCGCGTCGGCTTTCGCGGGGCGGGGGCTCGTACCAGTCGTGGGAAATGTAGCTCCCTACCGGAAAGGCGCGGATGGGTTCCCCGGGAGACGGAGGATCGGCGACGGACGGGCGAAGACCGATGGCGGCGACCACGGCGACGCCGACCACGATGGCGGAGAGGAGGGGAATGGCGGCGGCTTTGGACATTCCCAGGAGGATTTAGCCGGCGGAGGTGACGCGGGCGATCATCGCCTTCATCTGGCGACCGTATTCGAGGTAGGAATCGAACATGGCGCGGGCCTTGGCGGCGGGGTCGTCGTTCTTTTCGTCGAGATCATGGAAGACGGTCGCGACGTGGGGTTCGATGGAAATGTAGCCGTCGTAGCCGTTCGCGGCGAGGTCGGAGAGGACGCGTTCGATCTGGGCCTCGCCTTCGCCGGGCATGGTGAAAACGCATTCGTTCATCCCGGCGTCCCAGCGGCCGTCCTTGACGTGGACGTGGACGATGTGCTCGCGGAGGGCTTGGTAGAACTCCCAGGGATCCTGGCGCGGGTAAGGCTTCGGCTTTGAGCGGTCGGCGTTGAAGACGGGATTGCCGGTGTCGAAGACCCACTTGAGGCCGGGGACGTTTTCCTGCAGTTCAAGGGCGTGGGAGACGCTGAGGCCGCCATAATTCATGCAATTCTCATGCACGGCGGTGATGCCGGCCTCGTCGAAGCGGCGCTTGATCTCGCGCATCCGCTGGAAGCGTTCCTCCTTGTGCTGCTCGGGCGCGTCGTCGTCGCCTTCCTTGAGGATGGCGTAGCTCATGACGCGGACGATCTTCGAGCCGAGGCGTTGCATGCGCTCGATACAGCGGCCGATCTCGGCTTCGGTGATGGAGAAGGGATCGAGGATGGAATGGGCCCAGTTCCCGATGGTGGAGCCGACGCCGCAGACGGTGATGTCGACCTCGTCAAGCTGCTGCGCGAACTTGTCGAAGGCGGCCTGGGGGATTTCGTGGATGCTGCCCTTCTCGAAGCCCTCGACTTCGACAAAACGCGACTCAAGGGTATTCCAGCCGAGCTTCTGGTGGGCGTGGATCTGGGCGTCGGCGGTGGCGCCGGCTTCATCGGAGATTCCGGTTAAAATCATGGGGAAGTTTTCGGTTTTCGGTTTTCAGTTTTCAGGAGACCGAGGGCGTTACTTGAAGGACTTCGAGAAATCGGCGGCGGTGGTCTTCTTGTTGGGGTCGAGCTGCCGCTTCTGGAAGGTGCTTGTTTCGCCGCGGTGGAGGAGTTCTTTCTCGTACTTCGCGCCGTCCATCGGGAGGGTGATGGGAGCGTTGCCTTCCCATTCGGAGAGGAGGATGGCGTTGGCGAGTTCGATCGAGCGGATGCCTTCGTGGGCCGGGGAAATGAGTTCCTCGCCGTGGAGGATGGCATTGGTGAAATTCCGGAGGATCTCGACGTGCTGGCCGCCGTTGCCGGCTTCGACCGGCACGGAGACGTCCCAGACCTCGGGCGCGGCGAAGGCCTGGTCGGATTCGTCGCTGAACTGGCTGACCGGCGTGCGGTTCCGGCGGAAGGTGAGCTTGCCGCCTTCGATGGTGAGGAGGCCGTTCTCGGCGGCGACTTCGAGGCGGTTCACGCCGGGGGATTCGCCGGTGGAGGTGATGAGGACGGCGCTTCTCCCGTCCTTCCAGCGGAGATAGGCGGTGACGTCGTCCTCGACCTCGATCTGATGGTAGCGGCCGAAATTGCAGTAGCCGGTGATCTGGTCGGGCATGCCGAAGAGCCATTGGAAGAGGTCGAGATTGTGCGGGCACTGGTTGAGGAGAACGCCGCCGCCCTCGCCCTTCCACGTCGCGCGCCAACCGCCCGAGGCGTAGTAGAATTCGGTGCGGAACCAGTCGGTCACCTGCCAGATGATGCGCCGGATCTCGCCGGTCTCGCCGCCGTCGATGAGTTCCTTGAGCTTCTTGAAGACCGGGTTCGTCCGCTGGTTGAACATGGCGGAGAAGACGAGCGACGGATTCGCGGCGTGGGCGTCGATCAGGCGCTGGCAGTCGGCCTTGTGGACGGAGAGTGGTTTCTCGACCATGACGTGGAGGCCGGCGTTGAGGGCCTCGATCCCGATCGTGGTGTGGGAGAAATGCGGCGTGCAGATGTGGATGGCATCGATGGTGCCGGAGCGGATCATCTCCGAGACTTCGGTGAAGCGGGTCTCGCCGTCGCGGGGCGCGGGGAGCATCGTCTCCATGTCGCAGACAGCGGTGAGTTCGAGGCCGGGGACTTTGCCGTCGATGAGGTTCTGGCGGTGGGCGCGGCCCATGTTTCCGAGTCCGACGAGGCCGATTCTGACTTTTTCCATAAGGTGTGTATTGAAGGAG
>JAHEDC010000615.1 GCA_024641425.1 Verrucomicrobiales bacterium
TCGCATGGTTCGGAGCGCGGTGCTCGAACTCACACGGGACCAACGGGAGGCCATCGAGCTGGCCTACTTTTCCGGCCTCACGCAGAACGAGGTCGCCGAACGTCTTGGCGAACCTCTCGGCACGATCAAGGCGAGAATCCGGCGCGGCATGCACAAACTCGAGACCAAGGTCAAGACGCGGATCTAATCCTCTTCAGCATAGGGGTCGCCGCGCCGACAATCACTCACCCTTGTTCCCAGAGCACCTTACGCCGTTGACCGCTCCCTCCGTGCGAACGCGGTCGCTGAAGCGTCAAGTTCCTACTGGGACTCATTGGCTAGCACCTGCGGGAGCTTCCAACCTACCCCGGAAATTCTGGAAGCACCCGATTCAACCGCTACCTCTTTTTCGAGAGCATAGCTTCGGGGGTCGGAGGCGCGCCTTTCTGCCGGCAGGCTTTTGTTCGTCTAGCCAGTTGCCTCCGTTCCATAACCAAGGTAGCGGCGATGCCACCATCATATCGAAATCCCGAAGTTCCCTCGCCGGGCTCCCCGCCCCGAATCTGACCTTCGGCAATCGCTCCATCGCGAAAAATACGTCGCGTTCCAGCACCGTCGGCGTGCGGGTCGGCGCCGGCGACCTGACCATCCTAAACTCGATCCACTCTGCCAATGGCACGGGTGCCGATCCCACGGACACCCTACTCATGGTCTCTCGGTAGGTCACTTGCACCTTGAACCACTCGGTCCTCAGGTAAGAGTGGCCCGGGGGTCGGCATGGCCAATGTCGACCCCACCTTCGTGGATCCGGATCGCCCGCTCGGACCAGACGGCAACTGGAGAACGCCCGACGACGGACTCACGGTGCGTTTCAACTCCCCCGCCACCAATGACGCAAGCAATGCAAGGAAGCGGTGGGGTTTTCGTTCCTTCCTCCTCCCGAAAACGCGGGCGAGGATTTTCCGGCTTCTCATCCCGGGCGGATGTGGGTTAGGTTTCACCTTTTCCCGATGGCCCGCAACGCTTCCCGAATCGCCCACCTCTCCCGAGACAAGACCTTTCTCACGCGCGCGTTTTTCGCGATTGTCATTGGCTGCGGCGTCCTCGGACTCGGCCTCTCGGAGCTCCGTTCGAAAGCAGGGCATCGGGAGCGCTTCGATATTCTGAGCCAGATCCCTGTCCCCGACCAAGCAGTGCTCGAGGACTTTCTCGTCCGGGGCGAAGCGAGCCCCGAGGCCTACGCGGCCTTTATCCGGCATTGCCGCAAGCTTGCCGCCTTCGCGCCGGACGACGTCGACCCGGCAGCGCGGGATATCATCGCGCTTTTCGCCTCCTCCTCCATTCCGACCATCACCCAGGCGGCGGCGGCGGCCAGCGCGCTTGGCCCGGAGGGAATCGAGGTCACTGGCGAGATTCTGGCCAACTACGCGACCGCGCTCTACCCAAAGGACGAGGCCGCCCGTGCCGCTCTCCAGGCCCTTGAATCGTGGGCGGGAGAGGCGCAACCCGCCCGTTTCGCCTGCGAATGTGCCGCCGACATCCTCCAGCGCCGCGCCCACGGGGACGAAGCGAAGACCCTCTTCGCCAAGGAAGTGGCACACCATCCCGAGAGTGATTTTGCCCGCGCGAGCCTTGTCACCCTTTTTCTCGCCGACGCGCAAGGCGGCCCCGCTCTCAAGGAGTTGCTTAGGGACAAGGCGAACGGCCGCGCCCTTGATTCCCACACGCGGATGCGAGCCGCGCTGGCCGCCGGAGATTTGGGCGAACTTCTCATCGCCTTGCACTACAACCGCTACTCGGAAGTCACGCTTTCCCTCCTCTCGGTCACTCTTTTTGCGGGTCTCATCTGGTTCATCATCCTCGCCAAGCTCGGTGGGGTGAAACGCCTCCACGAAGCCCGGATGGCCTTCTGCGGCGCGGCGGTTCTCCTCGGCATGCTGAGCGCGAAGGCAACCTTGCTCGCCGTGGTCCTGCAAGAGCATTTGTTCGGCCTGAAGGAAAACGGAGAGTTCCTCAACGATCTCGTCTTCTTCATCTCCGGCGTCGGACTTCGTGAGGAGACGCTGAAGCTTCTCTTCCTCGTTCCGCTGGCCCCTTTCGTCCTCCGACGGAAATCGGAAGCGGAGATGCTGGCGGTCTCAGCGTGCGTTGGACTCGGTTTCGCCATCGAGGAGAATATCGGCTATTTCCTCGGGGGTTCCGGCTTCTTCGGGCGGATGCTCATGGCGAATTTCCTCCATATCGCCCTCACCGGCACCCTGGGTCTGGCCTTCTTTCGCCTTTGCCGGTGGCCGCGCACCCGCTGGGAGGAATTTCTCGGCACGTTTCTTGCCGCGGTCATCCTGCACGGTCTCTACGACGCGTTCATTTCCCTTCCGGATCTGCGGCATCTCGACATGCTCGCCCTCTTCCTTTTTGTTCTCATCGCCTACCGCTTTCTTCAACTCGCGAAGGAAGCGCGCGAGCCTGGTTTCAACGTCATTTCCCCGCTCGGCGTCTTTGTCATCGGCTGCGCCCTCCTCGCAGGCGGCGTCTGGCTCTACTCGGCCTGGATCTTTCCCCTTCGCGAAGCGATCAAATCCGTAGGCAACGACGCCTTCGGCATCGCCACCCTCGGCTTCCTGTATATCAACCAGTTCCGGGACGAATAGGAAGGCAAGCCTCAGCCTGGCCAGACCCCGAGCCTTTCCAACTCGCGGCTGGCGGCTTCGGACCAACCGCGATTCGCGGCCGGGCTTGCGGGGCTGGGGTGGAGAATGCGCCCGACGCGGGCCGCGCTGTCGGGCGAAGTGATCGCGGCCAGCCGGGCCTCGGCGAAACCTCCGACTCCAATGAGCCACTCCGGTTGGAAAAGGGCGATCGCCGCGCGGAGGAAATCATCGCAGGCGGCATGGGCGGGGCCGATCTCCGGAGGGGGGAGCTTGTCCGGGGTCCGGTTGCGTCCCGTCTCCTCCATGAAGACGAGCGGGCAGTAGTTGAGGACGAAATGCTCGGCGAAAAAGGCCTCCGGAGTGCCGAAGCGTTCCGCGAAGAGCCCCCACAGACGGCGGCCACTTACCTCCGAACGCTTGCAGTCGAAACCGGTGATCGGACGCTTCGGGTGCTCGCCATGGGGATGCCCGACTTTTTCCTCGATCCCCATCCAGTCGCGGACCACCGGAATTTCCCCGAAAGGCACTCCCGTCTGCGCCATGCCGTAGGGGCCGGGATTCATCCCGAGAAAAAGGATCCGCTTCCGGGAATCCCCGAATCGACGGACATAGGCTTCATAGGGGCGGCGCGCGTAGACCAACGGATTATAGACATGGGTAACGGGAAACCCGAAGGAAAGGGCCTCGAGCCGCGCGCTCAAGCTGTCG
>JAHEDC010000616.1 GCA_024641425.1 Verrucomicrobiales bacterium
GGCAAGGGAATGGTTGGCAAGGGAATGATAGAGATTCGCGCATGGCTCCATTCCTCTGCCATTCATTCTCTAACGTCGAGGTGTGGCAATCCGCTACCGGGAACGCCCCTCCGATGCAGGTTGAGGTTTGTCGCCACCCTCCGACTCCGACTTGGATCGGGTAGCGGGTTGCCCAGCGCCGTCTTGTTGGGCTGATTCATTCCATGTTCCCGGCCTATTGAGCATGGGCCACTTGGGAGGTTCTCCTTGCCACTTCGTAAGCATCCTCGAAGCGGGGGAAGCCTTCTGCCATATCAAGACTTTCACGTCACCCGGATTCGTCAATCCAACCGAGTCTCCGGCTTTGGTCATTACCCATTCGTCAGAGTATAAACGAACTCCCTCGGGCGCCTTTAGCACAACCACCCCTTTGACTACCTCCCACGTGCCAATAATCGGATATTTGGATTCGTCGGACAATTTTACATCGGAATAGAACCAATAACGGAACTCATGTTCCTTGAACTCTATCGCCATTCCCATGTAACCAGACCATTGTTCAGAGAACGTCCATTTGCCGATTATCTCCTTGGCGTTCTTGATGCCCTTGTAGGTAACATTGAGTTCAAATGCCTTTTCTGTCCAGCGACAATTAAAAAAAACTTCAGCGACAATTAGAATTGGTCACTGGCGACAATTAGAATCGAGGGGGCTTTCGGACAGAAAGTAGGCTGACCTATGCCGCGCAGCCTTGGTGGAGGGAGGTTGCCTGCGTCCGGCGCAGCCGGACGCTAGGCACCGACCGGAACCAAGGCTGCGCGGGTCGCCACCGGGGGGCTACCCAGCGCTTGGTTCCGGCGGCTTCGCGCCCGCCTTTTTGACCCGCAGGCTCGCCCCGTCGAACTCCAGGATGATGGAGTGGTGCACCAGTCGGTCGATGGCCGCCATGGTCGTCATCGGATCCTTGAAGATCTGGTCCCACTGGCTGAAGACCAGGTTCGAACTGAGCAACAAACTGCGCCGCTCGTAGCGCTCGGCCAGCAGGGTGAAGAGCACTTCCATCTCCTCCCGGCTCTGCTGCACGTAGCCGATGTCATCAAGGATGAGCACATCGTAGTGATCGAGCTTCTTGAGTTCCTTCTCCAGCCGCAGATCCCGCTTCGCCGCCAGCAACTGGCCCACCAGCTTGAACGCCGGGCGAAACAGCACCCGCCTGGAGTGCCGCAGGATGAGTTCCCGACCCAGCGCCGCGAGAAAGTGCGTCTTGCCCCGCCCCGGCAGCCCGAAGGCCAGCACGTTGACCGAGCGCTCGACAAAGCCGCCTTCGATCAGCGCGGGCAGTTGCCGCCGAACCTTGGGCGGTAGCAACGCCTCGTCGAGCGTGCTCAGCGTCTTGGTCTCGGGTAGCCCGGACTCCGCCAACAGCCGCACCGTGCGTTTCTGCGCCCGCTCGTGCGCCTCTCCCTCACACAGGTTGCGCAGCACCTGCCGGTGGCTCCAGCCCTCTTTTTCGGCCCGTTGCATCACCTCCTCGTATTGCCCGGCCATGGTTGCCAGGCGAAACGAACGCAGCAGCATCACGGTCGGATCGATTGGAACATTCATGAAGCCACCTCCCCATCCTCCTCTGCTTCACTTAGCAAGGCATCGTAGTCCGCCAAGCTCACCGACAGCGGCGCCCGCTCCCGCCACTCCCTCTGCTGGTCGCGCCAAGTGTCGAGCAGATCACGCACCGCCGCCGCACTGACTGCCGGACGCGGCCCGCTCAACAAATGTTCCAAGGCGTTTTCCACCACGGTCTGGCCTTCATCGGCCGCCACCTTGAGGATCTCCAGATAGCGCCTGTCCGGCTCGGTGTTGGTGCGCTCCAGATGATCGTGGGCCGCCCGGAAGACCGGTGCCGGAAACATCTCCTCGCGCCATCGGTAGCCGGCGAAGGCACCGGGCTTGCGCAGCAAATGGCCGATCACATGCCGGAAATCGATGACCCCGCCCCGATCCGCACGCCCCAACGGCAACTGCGCCACTTCCCGCACCCCATCCAGCAGCATAATGCGGTTCTCGTAAACCCGTGCCAATAGCTTCGCTCCGATCAAGCGGGCGGGTACCGAATACACCTGCTTGAGCAGCCGGATCGTGCTGTTGGTGCCGACGCTAACCATCAGCTCCCGGTAATCGGGCAGATCCATGAGCGGACCCTCCCTCATCACCGCCAACTCCTCACCCAGACGCTTCGTCCGAAGCCGGTTGGCCGACTCGAGCACTCCAATCAAAAATCCGTCATAGTCCTCCTCGCCGCCGAAATCCCGGCTGCCACGCAGCAGCAGGTGCTGGTGGATGCGCCGCTTCAAATGGCCGTGGCTGCTCTCGCAATCGCCGTTCTCTTGCGGTCGGCCCACATTGATCGTGCGCGGCTCCAGCCCGTAGTGCTTGCAAATACCCAGATACTCCTCGTTGAAACCACGGCGGGAACCCTCCCGGCTCAACTGATGGGTCGCCGTCGAGGAATGATCGGTGAGCAGGCACCGCGGCACCCTGCCCAAGCGCCCCAGCACTGCCTTGAGACCGCAACGCAGCGACAGCACCGACTCGCTCCGGGCACGCACCGCCCACTCCCAGTTCGAGTGTGGCAGCACCCCGTGGAACAACTTGTGGTTAAACGGACTGCCGTCAATCGTGATCTTCAGCACACCCATGTCCGTCCAGTCCACTGCCAACACTTCGCCGGGCTGGTGGTCCTGGGTGAAGAAGACCTCCTTCTCCGGCCCCTCAGACAAACGCCAGCTCTTCACCCGCCGCTGGAAGGTCCGCAACTGTTTACCGCCGCCAACCTCCCCGGGAGCAGGTGGACTCAGATGCTCGAAGAGCGCCTTGGCCTCCAACTCCGGAGCCGCCCGTAGCATCTCCAGCGCACGCGGCCAGATCGCTTCAAGCGGATCCTCCCGAGTCCTCCAGGTGTGCGGCGACGACTGCTCTTCCATGACGTCATTCTTGCGCAAATATTTGCGCGCCGTGGTGCGGGCCATGCCCGCCTTCATTGCACTCATGCTGATGGTTCTTCCTTGGTTGCGCTCGTTCACGAGCTTGTTTAGTTGTGTTCTCTTGACCACAACCCAGGACAGCATCAGCCCCCCTGCCAAGTGTCAAACAGCATGCCGTCTCACACCGAAATTCCGCCCACCCAAGTGGACAGTTTTAATTGTCGTCGACGCGCAGTCTTAATTGTCGTCGCACATGCAATATGAGATAGGTTGCGCGGTCGATTTTAGAGCAGTGAGACTAAGTTTAAACGCTGTCAATTTAGCATCTGAAGGAGGCTGGTTGAGAGTATTCGAGGGTCGTGGAAAGCGCAAT
>JAHEDC010000617.1 GCA_024641425.1 Verrucomicrobiales bacterium
CGCCAGTGGAAAAAGGCAGGCGATCGTGAGCAGGGCGAGGCGGAGGGAGGGAAGTCGGGCGAAGGCGGTTTTCATGGGATCGGGAAGAGTTGGGAAGCGCAAGGGGCGCGGCGGCCCCCCGCGAGCGCGAGTGTGGGCGATTGCCTTTCGCAAATCAATCCGATTCGTATCCCGGGCGATTACTCCTCACCCGGCGCCAACGGACCCGGAGCACTGAGGAGGAATCCCGCCCTGATCGCGAAATGGAAGGCGTCTATTTGCCCGCTTTCTTGCGTGCCTTGATCGCAAGATCAAGGGCTTTGGCGTTCCCGTGGCCGGCGACCGAGAATTTGGTGGTTCGCCGTTTGCCGTTTTCATCCCAGGCCGCCTGCCAGTATTCGTAGGATTTTCCGGCGGGGCTTTTCGAAATGACGTGGGTCACCCCAACGACACCGCTCTTCTTCACCTTTCGGCGCTTTCGCGTCGCGGCTTCTTGTTTAGCCTTCGGCAATTTCGCCACAAGCCCGTTGCGGAATTCCTTAGCGCGTTTAAGGGCCTTGGTCTTTCCTCCCGATGCCTTGTCCGGAAAATACTTCTGAGTGGTCTTCCCCTTGTGGGTAATCCTCACATAATAGCCGTGGTTCTTCTTCTCAGGCTGATCGATGCGACTGATTCCGTAATTGCTTCTGATCTCAGGCATGGGGTGGCTCCGTGTTCGAATGCTAGAGGGGGGATGTAAGGGCTGCAGGATTCTGGGTGAAGCAAATACCCTGCATTTCTCAGGAGGCTATGAAATGGATGAGGGAGCTGGCAAGCCCTAACTTTCAACAAGATCGATTCGGAGGATGCGATTTGGTCTGGAGGGAAAGGGGAGCCGTGCGGGCGGGCTCGGAATGGCGTGCCTTTCCTACGGGAAAATGCTAAGCAACAGGGAAGTTCCCATGATTCCCCGTTCGATCCTCCTCGCCTTTTGTGCGTTTTGCCCCGTGCCTCATAGCCTCGGGGCCGATGCTTCGTTTCCCCTTGTCGTCGAAGGTGTCGAAGTGACGCTCTTCGCCGGCGAGCCGCTCGTAAGAAATCCGTGTGCGATGGCCTTCGACGCCGAGGGGCGTCTCTGCGTTGGAATGGGGCCGCAGTACCGGAATCCCGCGCCGGACACTCCCGGTGATTCGGTATGGATCCTCGAGGATCGAAACGGGGATGGGAAGGCGGACGCCCGGAGGGAATTCGCGAGGGGCTTTAACGCGATCCAGGGACTGGCCTGGAAAGGGGGGGCGCTTTATGTGGCGAATGCACCCGATTTCACGGTGGTGCGCGACCTCGACGGTGATGGCGAAGCCGACGAGTATGTGCGGCTTTTCACGGATCTTGGAAATCTCGAACATGGCCTTCATGGCTTGAACTGGGGACCTGACGGGCGGCTTTATATGTCGAAGGGAAATTCGAAGGGCCTGAACCGGCTTCCGCACCGCGTCGCTCCGAAGCCCTTCCGCGAATTATGGGGCGTGGAAGCGCCGGGAGCGCCGGATCTTCCCGAGCCACTCACCTTCACCCGGGAAACCTACCAGCGGAATTACCACGATCCCGCCGACGACTGGGGAGTGATGGGCGGAATTCTTCGTTGCGAGGAGGGCGGGCGGAACCTGGAGATCGTGGCCCGCGGCTTCCGGAATCCCTGGGACATCGGCTACGATGACGGCTTCGACTGGCTCGGCACCGACAACGACCAAACGGAAGGCGACAAGATTTTCGCTCCCTTCTTTGGCGCGCATTTCGGGTGGGGGCATGCCTGGAGCGCGGAGTGGAAGGGGGACACCCATCTCCCCACGGCTCCGTCGTCAGGACCGCTTTTCGAAGGCTCGGGAACGGGGATCGTCCATCTTTCCGGGACCGCTTGGCCGGACCGATGGCGCGATGGGTGGGTGATCGCCGATTGGCTCCGGCGCGAACTTCTCGTCTACCGGACACGGTGGGAGGGGGCTTGGCGGAAGCCGGAAGTGCTACCGCTCGAGGTTCTCGCCCACGCGGGCGGAGGACGGACCATGAGCCGAAGCGAGGGAAGGCGTTTTGATCCGGTCGACATCGAGATCGGCCCCGACGGGGGAATTTTCGTGAGTAGTTGGGGGCGTGAGTACGGGGCGGTGATGAAGGATGGGCAGATGGTAAACGAAGGGCGGATCTACCGCCTTGATCTGGGATCACGGAAGCGCGCGGACAAGAAACACGCATCTCGCGGAAAAGGGCTCGCCGAGTGGCCGGTCGAGGAGCTGATCGCCGACCTCGACAGCGACCTGCCGGTGCGCCGCAGCGACGCACAGGACGAACTCCTCCGGCGGGGGGCGGGAGTGGTCCCGAAACTGCGTGGAGTCCTCGAATCGAAGGATGCCCTGTCGACACGACGTGAAACCTGGTTGGCCTGGACGTTTGGGCGCCTTGATGCGGAAGACGGCGGGAGCGGGGAATGGTTCGGGCGTGCGACCGCCGATGGTCGGACGCGAAATCTCCGACTTCAGGCGCTTCGGATTCTCGCCTGGCGTTGTCGCCAGCGGGGGGATGCCCATCTGCCCGAGTCCGTAGGCGCGGCGCTTGCCGACCCGGACGCAAGGGTGCGTCAGGCTGCCGTTCTCGCGATCCATGAAACGGGTGCGCGGGAATATCTGCCGACTCTGATCAAGGTCGTCGAGAATGAAGAAGATCGTGTCGTCGCATACTCCCAATGGCAGGCCCTTCGTGCCCTCGCGGATGAAGGCGCCTTACGGGCGCTGCTTTCGGATTCCAGTCCGGCGCTGCGCCGCGCGGCCCTTCTCGCCCTGCTCGAAGATGATCGTCTGGAGGATGGGGAAATCCGGAAACTCGCGGGCGACGCCGATCCCGTGAACGCGGCCCTGGCCGGCAAACGCCTCGGGGGGCGCTCCGCGCCGGAGCTGCGGGGGCCGAGCCTCGCCGCGATCGAAACAACACCGCTTCACCAACCGGAAGTGGTTCCGCTCAGCGAAATCAGCTCGGCCAGCGGCGCGCGCTGTGGCGTCGCGGAACTGCGCGCGGGCGTTCCCGCCTACAGCGACCGTCCCTACCGCATCCGCGAGATTCCTTCGCTCCTTGAGGGCGAGGTCTTTCTTCAAACCTCCAACGACGATGCCGAGCTTGGCCCGGGGGTGGCCTTGACTTTCACCTTGAAGTATCCGGCGACGCTCTATCTCGCCGACGATACCCGTGGCGCCGAGCTTCCGCGCTGGATGCGCGAGGACTCCGCCTGGAAGCCCACCGAATGGGAGATCCGGACCACGGACGCGGACCGAATGCGCCTTTATCGCAGGGACTTTCCGGAGGGGAAGGTCCAA
>JAHEDC010000618.1 GCA_024641425.1 Verrucomicrobiales bacterium
ATGCAGGCCTCCGTGCCGGAACTGATGGACCTCTCCGGCGAGAGGCCGGAAATCTTCGATCTCTACGGGGAAGACGCCCGCACCCCGGGCACCTTCGCCGCCTGCTGCCTCAACGCCCGGCGCCTCGCCGAGCGCGGGGTGCGCAACATCCAGATCTTCCACCGCGGCTGGGACGCCCACGGCAATCTCGCCGGCGAGCACGAATCCCAGTGCCAGGACATCGACCAGGCCTGCGCCGCCCTTATCAAGGATCTCAAGCAACGCGGCATGCTCGACGACACCCTGATCGTCTGGGGCGGCGAATTCGGCCGCACCGCCTATTGCCAAGGTAAGCTGGCCAAGGACAACTACGGTCGCGACCACCACCCGCGCTGCTTCACCGTCTGGATGGCCGGCGGCGGCGTCAAGGCCGGCATCACCTACGGCCAGACCGATGACTTCGGCTACAACATCGTCGATGCGGACGGCAACCGGATGTCTCCGCGCCCGAACAAGGAGAAATGGACGCCTGGCACCATGCACATCCACGACCTCAACGCCACCATCCTGCACCTCCTTGGCATCGATCACCTCAAATTGACATACCGCTATCAGGGGCGCGATTTCCGCCTCACCGATGTCCACGGCCATGTCCTCCACGACCTCATCGCCTAGACGGAAGGGAGCGCCGCATGACCACCCTTCTTCGCAGGTGCGTCGCCGTTTTGATCCTCGCCCTCCCTCCCGCCGCCGGGGGCTCGGATTCCGAGATGCTCGTCGATCTCCTCGAAGATGTTCGCGGGTCGGAATCCCACGTCTACCGATTGCGGGACGACGCCGGCCGGAACATGGACTGCCTGAAGATCTTCCAACCCAAGGGGGAAACCAGCGGGATCGTCCACGGCCTCTACCACACCTTTGAGGATGGGAGTTTCTCCCTCCACCTCGCGCACTCGACCGATCTGCTTCACTGGACTCACGTCCGGCGATTGGACGACCACGCCTCCCAGGCCACGGTGCAGGAATGCAGCGACGGTGCAAACCTCGTGGCCTACGAAAAGGATGCGCCGAACTCCTGCTGGATTCGCCTCCGGTTCTATGACAGCCTGACCGCACTTCGGGAAGGCAGATTCGAAAAGGAATTCGATATCCCGAGAACACTCGCCCCCACGGCGGAAGGTACACCGAGCTTCGAATCCGTCGAAATGCCGGACGGCAGGATCACAAATTCCGAAATCCGCCTCCGCTTCCATTACTTCAAGGACGCCCGCGTCGACCAGCTCGCGACGGGAACCCTGACCGATTTCCAGTCCTGGAAGGCCGAACCCTCGGACCACCTCAACACGGAACTCCGGAAGGAAGGCTGGCGCGGAAACCTCGGCGACCGGGAGCGTTTCATCTGGAACGACAGGACGTTTTATCTTCAGGAAGTCCAACGTGCCTTCGGGGATTGGGCCTCGTGGCGAATCGTGCTGTGTGACAATCTGGGAATGCCGCTCAGACAGCTTTCCTTTCGCACACACTCGGGATCGAAAGCCTTCGCGAATCCAAACGCCACCCGGATCACCGACGCCCAAGGACACGACCGTCTCGTCATCACCCTGTTCCTGCCAGCGCAGGGCAATGCCCCCAACGAGGCGGGCTCGCTCCTCTACGTCATCGATCCTTCCAAGAAAGCGCGCTAGCCCGCACGTCTCATACGGCGTTCTGCGGGTCTAGGGGCAGGCAAGGATCAAGGGCCCATTCCCATTCGCGATGAAGGCACCCCGGAAGAACCGGACGGCCCTCGAAATCGAAGCGTTCGCTGAAACCCGGACTACGGCATCGTGACCGGGAAATCCCCGGCGTTGGCGGCGACGGCGATTCGCACGTAACGCGTCGGAGCTCCCGCCTGCGGCAGCGGCCAAGTCGCGGGATTTCCGGTGCCCGCGAGGGCGGCCATCGAGTCGTCGCGCGTCCAGGTCACCAGATTCGTGCTCGTGTAGCCCTGGTAGAAGCGCCCGGTCACCGTGCGGAATCCGGCGTTCGAAATGCCGCCGGCCGTCGTGATCGTCGTGACCCGGAAGACCGACGTGGCGTCGTTCGGATTGGTTCCGGCGATCACCTCGTCCGCATCGGAAACCCCGTCCCCATCGCTATCGCCCCCGGTGTTCGGCGGCGTGGTGGTGAAGAGGACGTTCCGGACGAAGAAGAACTCACTGGCGGAATCGACCCGCGCGCGAAGGCGGAGGGTCGCGGATACGATGTTGTCGGGAATGACATGCGCGAAATTGAACATGTTATCGAGCGAATCCGCCACAGGTTGGGTCGTGAGGTTGTACTCATCGAGATCAGGACTGGCCGCCACCGCACCGTTCATCTGGCCGCTGGCATCCTTGTCGAAAGGCGTAATGAGGTTCACCGTGGTCACGGCGGCGCCATCGTTGAGCGAAAGCTCGGCGAGGAAGATATCGGCGGCCTCGAAATTCGACGTCGCACTCGTCTCCATGGCCTGGAGGTTCATCGAGAAGTAGACCGGCCCATTCACCGCGGAGAGATCCACGGTCTGGACATTGAAGTCCGAAATCGCCGCCGCCTGGTTCATCTGGAGCCCGTTCGGGATGACCGTCCAGTTCGGGATAGCCCCCACCGAATAGAGGCTCGAATTTGTCCCGTTCAAACTCGCCATGCCGACGAGGCTGGGCGCGCCGGGAATCGTGATGGGCACACTCACCTGGCAATTCGGATCGCCACGATCAACCAAGGTCGCGGTGATGATCCCCCCGTCGGCCGGCAATCCGGTCACGACGATGTCCGTGTTGTAGGAACCCCCTGCAACGCTGGCACCCGTCACCGGCACCCCCCCCCGTTCAAAGGAAACATTCCAACCCAGCGCGGAAACCAACCCTGTCGGAACCGCCCGAAGCGTGAAGACCGCCGTGTGGGCGGTGGGATTCCCGGGCTGCCCGTTCGGGTTCCGCGAAATGTTCGTCGCGGTGGCGGTGAAAGCGCAGCGGTCGCTGAAGGACATGGCCCGCACATCGAAGAATTCGGAGGTGGCGATGCCCTTGCCCTCGACCACGAACTGGGCCGAGGTTGCTGCGGCGGGAATGACAGCCTCAAGCCGGAAAAGGTTGTTAAGCAGACTCGCGACCGGCTGCCGCTGGAGATTGAACTCATCGAGGTTCGCGTCGTAGGGAGTATCGACGCCGTTGATCCATCCGTTCATGTTCGTGTCGTAGGGCGTGATCAGATTCATCTCCGCAGGTACCCCTGGGCCCGTGAGAATGAGCTTCGCCCGAAAAGCATCGACCGTCTCGAAATTCGAGGTCGTGCTCGTCTCTCGGGCGACAAGG
>JAHEDC010000153.1 GCA_024641425.1 Verrucomicrobiales bacterium
TGGCAACGCCTCGAGGCGAGTTCCCTGATTTTGTCATTTTCATGAGTGAAAATAGCGGCATCGCCCCCTTTCAGTCAACGGGTAATCGCACACGTGATCGTTCGCCACAGTTGATGCGCCTCCCTCCCACCGCTTTTGGGAGTCAACCTTGGATTCATGGCACACCTCCGTCCTGCCGCCGTGCATGAAGCCCTTTCCGCAATATTGACATGCCCGCATCGGCAAGGGATAATGCCGCCGCTCCGACACCTTATCCATCCTATCCCACGCTCATGAAAATCCGTCCCGTTTTCCTCGCCCTTATCGTGCTTTCGCCTGCGGGCCAGATTGTCCGCGCCCAGGAGACGAAGGACGCACCGGCGCTCAGCGCGGAGTCGGCGCAACTCGCCGCCGAGGCGGCGGAAGGAACCGATGACGCTCCCAAAGCGTCCGTGATCGATCTTCTCGACAATTCCGCAGCGGACGAGGCGAAGATCATCGAGGCCCTCTCGGCGGCCGATCAGACCAAACTGCGGGAGCTTCTCCGCGATGCGAGCACTTTCGTTTCCGGGATCCGACTGCAGGAGGCTTTCGAGAAGCTTTTCGAAGCCGAGGAGATCGCTCCGGAACTCTTCACGATCCACAACCTCAAGGGTGCGGCCTACACGAAGATGCGCGATTTCGATAAGGCGCGCGCATCGTTCGACAAGGCGCTCAAGATCGCGCCGAACGCGTTCATGGCCCAGTTCAATCTCGCCGAAACGGAATTTGTGACGCACCAGTATCCTGCGGCGCTACAACGCCTGGAGCCGTTGCTTCCGATGCTCGAAAAGCAGGCCAAGGAGGCCGAAGAGGCGGCAAAGGATCCGAAGAAGCCGTTCAACGCCGCCCAGCGCAAGAACCTCCAGCTCCAAGCCGACGCCACCCGCGGCACCATGAAGCTCATCCAATATAAGCTCCTCATTTGCAACCTCAAGACCGACAACGAGCCCGCCGCGCGCAAGATCCAGAAATCGTTTAATTTCATGGACGATGATCCCGCATTCTACTACGGGAACGCTGCCCTCGCCTTCCAGAAAGCCGATGAAGCAAAGGGGGATGAAAAGGCAGCACGGGCAGCTCAGGAAGAGGCCCAGGAGTGGCTGCGATCCGCCGAGAAGATTTACGCGCGCCAGCAATTGGAGATTTACACGGACTCCCTCATTGAGACCGGCTGGATCGACAACCTGCAGTAGACTCGAACCGGAAACCGCGCGATCGGCGCCATCCGACTTCCCCGAGTGCTCCCTCGCCTTCCGCGCGAAGGAGCCTTCTTCTTAGGAGGAATCCGACGTGACACCCTGGGAAATCACCGTCGATACCGGTGGCACCTTTACCGATTGTCTCGCCCTCGATCCTTCGGGCACGATTTCCCGCGTCAAGCTCCTGTCCTCGGGTATCCTCCGCGCCCGCATCCTGTCACGCCCTTCCCCGACCGAACTCGAGTTGGCGGAAGACTGGAAGACTCCCCCGGGGTTCTTCGTTGGCTTCCACGCCGGAAACGGAGCCACGGCGATCGCCTGGAGTCCCACGACGCGGATCCTGACCATCGACCGTGAGACGCTTGGGGAAACCGAGACGATCGAACTCGACTGCGGCGAGGAGGCACCCGTTCTCGGCGCGCGCCTCCTCACCCGCACTCCCCTCGCGGCCGCATTCCCGCCGCTCGTCCTCCGCCTCGCGACCACCCGCGCCACCAACGCGCTCCTCGAGGGCAAGACCGCGCCTACCGCGCTCTTCATCACGCGTGGGTTCTCGGATCTGCTCCTCATCGGCGACCAGCGACGCCCCGATCTCTTCGCCCTGCACCACAGGAAGCCCGTCCCCCTCTTCACCCGCGTCGTGGAGGTCGGGGAACGTCTCGACGCGCATGGCAACGTTCTTGTTCCTCTCGATCCGCAATCGATCCGTGCCGAAGCCCTCCAGCTCGTAGCCGAGGGCGTGACCTGCGCCGCCATCGCCCTTGCCCACAGCTACCGCAATCCGTCTCACGAGGAGGTCGTCGCCGAAGCGCTGGCAGCCGCCGGCTTCGAGCACGTTTCCCGCAGTTCCGCCCTCGCCCCCCTCATCCGGCTCCTCCCGCGCGCCCAGACCGCCGTTGTCGATGCCTGCCTTTCCCCCGTGCTTTCGCGATTCGTCGACGCGGTGGCCAAACCTTTGGGAGAGCAGTCGATCCTGATGATGACAAGCGCCGGCGGACTTATACCCGCAGCGGACTTCCGGCCGAAGGACAGTCTGCTCAGCGGCCCTGCCGGAGGCGCGGTGGGAGCGGCGGCGATCGCGCGGGCCGCCGGTTTCTCCAAGGTCATTGCCTTCGATATGGGGGGAACAAGCACCGATGTCTCGCGGATCGAGGGGGAACTGCCCTACCAATTCGAACAACGCGTGGGCGCGGCCACCCTCTTCGCTCCTTCCGTGAAGATCGAAACCGTTGCCGCCGGTGGAGGATCAATTTGCGCTTTGAAGCCCGGCGGTCTCGCTGTCGGCCCCGAGAGCGCGAGCGCCGATCCGGGACCCGCCTGCTATGGCCGGGGCGGCCCGCTCACCCTCACCGACGTCAACCTTCTCCTGGGCCACCTCGATCCGGCGAAAGCGGGCATTCCCCTGGATCCCATCGCCAGCGGCCGACGACTCGCCGAGCTTCGCGACTTGATGGTCGCACAGCGATTGGAGGTTCCTTCCGAGCAGGAGCTTCTCCGAGGCCTCCTTGAGATCGGCATCGAGCGCATGGCCGACGCCATCCGCAGAATCTCACTTCGGGAGGGGTGCGAACCCGCGGACTACGCCCTCGTGGCGTTCGGCGGGGCCGGCCCGCAACACGCCTGCGCCGTCGCGGAGAAACTCGGCATCGACCGCATTCTCGTTCCCCGCGACGCGGGACTCCTCAGCGCCTATGGTCTTCGGTGCGCGCGCATTGAAAAGATTGCCGAGCGCCAGATTCTCGCCCCCTTCGATCCCGACGCCCACCAGAGCCTCCTGACCGAACTGGAAGCGCTCCATCCCCTTCCCGTCGTCCGACGCATCGCGGAACTCCGTCTTGCCGGCCAGGACAGCACCCTTGCCGTCGATTTCGCCCGCTTGCCCGATCTCCCCGGCCTCTTCCACGACCGCCACATTGATCTTTTCGGCTATGAGCCCCCTTCGGGACGCGCGCTCGAACTGGTAAGTCTTCGCGTCGTTTCCGCCCGCACCGAAGAGCCTCCGCCGAACGAGTCCTTTGAAGAGGAAATCACCTTCAAGGAACCCCGGTTGATTCAGGATGCCTTCAGCACGCTCGTCATTGGGTCCGGATGGCAGGGCCGAACGGGATCCCAGGGAACTATCATCCTCGAGCGTACCGCAAACAGGGGCCCCTCCACCGTCGCGCCGCGCGAGGTCGTGGAGATGGAACTCTACCGAAGCCGCCTTTCTTCGATTGTCGAGGAAATGGGCGTGCTTCTCCGTCGCACCGCCATCTCAACCAATGTGAAGGAACGCGCCGATTTCTCCTGCGCACTCCTTGATGCCAAGGGAGAACTCGTCATGAACGCTCCCCACATTCCCGTCCATCTCGGGGCACTCGGCCTCTGCGTCCGCGAGGTCGCCCGCCATCTCGACATCGGTCCTGGAGATATGGTCATTACCAATCATCCCGCCTTCGGGGGCTCCCACCTCCCTGATGTTACCGTCATCAGTGCCGCCTTCGACGCCGAAGGCCAACGCATCGCCTACGTTGCGAACCGGGCCCACCACGCGGAGATCGGCGGCATCACTCCCGGTTCGATGCCCCCGGGCGCTCGCTCACTTGACGAGGAAGGCGTGGTCATCGCGCCCCGCTACCTCTTCCGGCAGGGAGAGGCCCGCTTCCAGGAGCTTGCCGAACTTCTGGCGCGCCCCCCTTTTCCCACACGGCGACTCGCTGACAACCTCGCCGACCTGAATGCCCAGGCGGCGGCGAATCTCCGTGCCGTCCGCGCCCTTGAGATCCTGGCACCCGAAAAAACGCGGAGGCACATGGAAGGCGTCCTTGAACGCTCCCGTAGCGCATTCCGTGACGCCTGGCATGCCGCGGAAATCCCCCATTCCGAAGCCACCGAACATCTCGACGACGGTACCACGATTCACGTTCGGATCGAGAAGAAGGCGGGACGTCTGCGCGTCGATTTCACGGGGACCCATCCGGAGACCTTGCCGGGAAATCTCAATGCCACTCCCGCCATTACCCGCAGCGCCGTCCTCTACGTCCTGCGCCTTCTCATCCGCGAGGATTTGCCCCTCAACGAGGGCCTCCTTCGCGATGTCGACATCATTCTGCCCCCCTGCTTCCTCAATCCCTTCTTCGATGACGATCCGCGCAAGTGCCCCGCAGTGGTCGGGGGAAACGTCGAGACGAGCCAACGAATTGTCGACACCCTCCTGAAGGCCCTTCAATTTCAGGCCTGTAGCCAGGGAACGATGAACAATTTCCTGTTTGGCAGCGAACGTTTCGGCTATTACGAAACCATCGCCGGGGGCGCGGGGGCAGGCCCGGGCTACCACGGCGCCGATGCGCTCCACACCCATATGACGAACACCGCCATCACCGACATCGAGATTCTCGAATCCCGCTACCCCGTCCGCGTCCGTCATTTCGGCATTCGGAACGGCTCGGGAGGATTGGGAAAATGGCACGGGGGGAACGGCATCGTCCGCGAGATCGAGTTTCTCGCTCCCCTCACGATCTCCCTCCTCACCCAGCACCGGAATGAAGGCCCTTATGGACTCGACGGCGGCGAAAAGGGATCTCCCGGTGTTCAGGCCCTCACCCACCCCGACGGCACGACCGAATTCCTCCCTCACATCGCACAGAAAGACGTCGCGCCGGGCACTGTCCTTCGCATCGAAACCCCGGGCGGCGGTGCCTTCGGTGCCGCATCAACCACCAACCCGTAGCCAGGCCCCGTCTCTCGTGTCGCTCCGCCTCGAACAACTCCAAGTAGCCCGCCTTGCCGTTCCCGTCCTGGGGGAATCCGCGGGATTGGTCACCCGTTTCCTTCTTTCGACGCAATGTCCCGAGGGCGGCTTCGCGGACCGTGACGGGAATGAAGACCTTTATTACACCGTCTTCGCAATGGACTGCCTGAACGCCCTCCAGGCCGAGCTTCCCGAGAAGCAGCTCCATCCCTATCTCCGCAGTTACAATCCGGAGGCCGGCCTCGACTTCGTTCACCTCTGCTGCCTCGCCCGTTGCTGGTCGGCCATGAAATCGCTGGTGATCTCCAGCCAAAGGAAAGCCGCTCTGCTCGCCGCGATCGAGACGTTCCGAACCGGCGATGGAGGGTACCATCCTTCCCGTGACTCCGCCGTCGGAACCACCTATGGCTGCTTTCTCGCCTACGGCGCCTATAGTGATCTCGGCGCGTTTCCGCCTTTCCCCGAGGGCCTCGCCGCGTGCCTCGACTCCCTCCGCACGCCCGACGGCGCCTGGGCCAATGACGCGCGAATGACCGTCGGAAGCACCGCCGCCACCGCCGCCGCCGTCGCCGTCAGCCGGAATCTCCATCACCCCATCGATGCGGAACGAACCGGGGCCTGGCTCCTCGCGCAAGCCCACCCCGCAGGCGGCTTCGTCGCGGCTCCCGGATCGCCCCTGCCCGATCTCCTTTCCACCGCCGTCGCCTTGCACGCCCTCGACAGTATTCAGGTTTCGTTCGAGCCCCTCCGCGAGATCGAACTCGATTTTGTCGATTCCCTCTGGTCCGCCGAGGGCGGCTTCCACGGGAACTGGACCGACAACGTCCTCGACTGCGAGTACACTTTTTACGGCCTCCTCGCCCTCGGGCATCTCGGATTGTGAAATCCAACCCTGTCGATTGTTTCCGCAACCGCGCACGCGCGGCCCTCCTCGACAGCCGCAACGAAGGCGGCCACTGGCGGGGCGCCCTTTCCTCCAGCGCCCTCTCGACGGCCACCGCTGTCATCGCCCTCTCCTTGGCCGATAGAAGACTCCACGCCATTCCCATCGAGGCCGGGCTTGACTGGCTCTCCGCGCATCAGAATGGCGATGGCGGTTGGGGAGACACAACCCTGAGCCATTCAAATATCTCCACCTCCCTCCTTTGCTGGGCCGCGTTCGGCGCCGCCAATGCCGATGCGAAGTATCCCGTCCCGACCCAACGGGTCCGGGAGTGGATCCAGAGAACCGTCGGCAGCCTCGATCCCGAGCCCATCGCCGCAAAGACCGTCGCCCGTTACGGCAAGGACAAGACATTCTCCGTGCCGATCCTCATGGCCTGCACACTGGGCGGTCGTCTCGGCAACAATGCCTGGCAACTGGTTCCCTCCCTCCCGTTCGAACTCGCCGCTTTTCCCCGGAGCTGGTTCGCCGCCCTCCAACTCCCGGTCGTCAGTTACGCCCTCCCGGCCCTCATTGCCATCGGCCACGTCATCTTCGAGAAGAAAGGAACGTTCCCCCTCTCGCCCCTCCGACTCGCCCGCGTCCTCACCCGGAAACGCACCCTCCGCATCCTTGAGGAACTCCAACCCGCCAGCGGCGGCTATCTCGAGGCGACGCCGCTCACCAGTTTCGTCGCCATGGCCCTCGCGGCCTGCGGACACCGGCCGACGGATGCCACTCCCGCCGGACGCGTCCTCTCCCGCGCCATCGCCTTTCTCGAGCGATCGCTCCGGCCTGACGGCAGTTGGCCCATCGATACCGATCTCGCAACCTGGGTGACAACGCTTTCCGTCAACGCCCTCTCGCCAGGGGATTCCCTCGACGCGAGAGACCGCCGCCGCATCCTCGACTGGCTTCTCGCCCAGCAGTACCCCGCCATCCACCCCTTCACGCAGGCCCGCCCAGGCGCCTGGGCGTGGACGGAGTTGAGCGGCGGTGTGCCTGATGCCGACGACACCTCGGGAGCCCTCATTGCCCTGAAGAACCTCGCCGATCTCGACCCGGAACGCGTCCGCCCAGCGGCGGAAGCCGGCGTCGTCTGGCTTCTGGATCTCCAGAATCGCGACGGCGGCATCCCCACCTTTTGCCGGGGCTGGGGCGCGCTGCCCTTCGACCGCAGTTCCAATGACATCACCGGCCATACCATCGCCGCCTGGGCAGCCTGGGAGCGCGAAATGCCACCTCCCGTCCGCGCCCGCATCCAGCGGGCAACCGAAAGGGCGCTCGCCTATCTGACAGCGGAACAACGCGACGGCGGAGCCCTGCTTCCGCTCTGGTTCGGCAACCAGGATGCTCCGAACGAGGAGAATCCAACCTACGGAACGGCGCGCGTTCTTTCCGCCCTTTCCACTCTCGACCATCGGGAACACGTTGGACTCGCCGCGATCCGCGACAAGGCCGCGGGGTGGCTCCTCACCGCCCAGAACAGCGATGGAAGCTGGGGCGGCGGCCTGCAAACGCCGTCCTCGATTGAAGAAACCTCCCTCGCCGTCGAGGCTCTTCTCCGGCATTATCGAGCCCCGCATCCTGCCACTAGAAGAGGTCTTGCGTGGCTCGCCGACGCCACCCGCCAAGGGACGGAAATCCCGGCTTCCCCCATCGGATTCTATTTCGCGAAACTCTGGTATTACGAAGCGCTTTACCCGAAAATCTTCCTTGCCGGAGCCCTCGAGATTGCCGCAGGATATTCGGAATCCTAACTCCACCAAAGTCCGAATCCGTTCCGTCATGAATACCTCCCTCACCCGCCGTCGCTTTCTCTTTACCGGTGCCGCCGCCGCCCTTCTTCCGGGGCTTTCCCGTGCCGAGGACCAGAAGAAGCCGCTCTTCAGGATCTCGCTCGCCCAGTGGTCGCTGCACAAAGAGCTTTTCGCGGGCAAGACGATCACCAATCTCGACTTCGCCGCCACCGCGAAGAAGGATTACGGTATCGACGCCATCGAGTATGTGAACCAATTCTGGAAGGACAAGGCGACCGACGCGGCTTACCTCAAGGATCTCAAAAACCGCGCGGAGGACCATGGCGTGACCAGCGTCCTCATCATGTGCGATGGCGAAGGCGACCTCGGTGCCGTCGGCGAGACCGAGCGCGCGCAGGCTGTCGACAACCACAAGAAATGGGCCGACGCCGCGAAGTTCCTCGGCTGCCATTCCATCCGCGTGAACGCGCGCTCCGGCGGCAGCTACGAGGAGCAGATGAAACGTGCCGCCGACGGACTGAACAAACTCAGCGCCTACGCCAAGCCTCTCGGGCTGAATGTCATCGTCGAGAACCACGGCGGCCTCTCCTCGAACGGCGAATGGCTTGCAGGCGCGATCAAGGCTTCGGGAGCCGACAACTGCGGCACGCTCCCGGACTTCGGGAACTTCAACCTCGGCGACGGCAAGGAATACGACCGCTACAAGGGCGTGCGGGAACTCATGCCCTTCGCCAAGGGGGTCAGCGCGAAGAGCCACGATTTCGACGCCGAGGGCAACGAGATCCACACCGATTATCGGAAAATGCTCAAGATCGTCATGGACGCCGGCTACCACGGTTACATCGGCATCGAGTACGAGGGTGGCAAGATCAGCGAGGCCGAAGGAATCCGTGCCACCAAGAAGCTCCTTGAGAAAATCCGGGACGAAATGAGCGCGTAGGACGGATTCTCCTTCCGTCCGGGGCGCCACAAGTCGCTCCCTACTTCTTTTCGGCGTCGGTCACGGCGGACCATTCCGGCTCACCATGGTCGATGCGGTAAAGTTCGAATTCGAAAACGGCGTCCTCGTTTTCCGGATCCATTTCAACGGCCGCGAAAAGGAAATATCCCGCGAGACGCAGATTCGGATCTCCTCCGGCGGCGATGAGCGTCGCCGCGCGGGCGCGGAGAAGTTCCGCCAACACCGCTGGCTGGTAGTCGGTGGCCACGGGTTTCGGCTGCACGCCACGCGCAAGCTGCGCATTCGCGATGAGGGCCCCTCGGTTCCGGGCGTGCAGTTGCAGGGCGAGGCCGATGAACTTCCGCGCGTTCTCCCACTGGCGTTCCCCCGCCCGCTTCTCAAGGCTATTTACCGCGAAGCCGGCAAGGTTGGTCGCCAGCTTCTCCCGCTCGACTTCCATCAGCGCCAGATCCGCGTAATCGAAGGCGCGCTCGTCGACAACCGGAGGTCGATACTCCCCGGCAACGGATCCCTGCAGTCCGGAGAACGCGAGAACAAGGCCTATGCTGCGATGGGAGATAAAGTGGGGAAAACGGAACATCGGGACGTGCGTGAGAGTATCCCTTCCCCCCGCTGCTTCTTCAACCCCAATTCATCGGCGGCGCCACCCTCTCGCAACGGCAAGTCGTTTCGCCGGCCATAGACCGTTGGGTCGGCCCTAACTTCCTCCTAACAAGTCCCGCACCCGCTTGAACTCCGGAGTCGGATCCTCCGTGGCGAGTTCCGGCGGAGGATTGGCTTCAAGATCCGCCGCCACCTTCTGTCGCGCCGCCTCGTCCGGCCACTTCCAGCTGCCGAAGTCGAGAATCTGCCGGCGGATCCGCGCCACTTCCTGCGCCGCCCTTTTGCCATACCACGTTTCGGAAGCCGAGCGATAGAGGGCATCGTAGTCGAGGACGTTCTTCCGGAGCGCCTCCATCCCGATCGGGCCGGTCGTCTCCGCCATCACGATGGCCAGATAGCGCTTCCGCGCAGCCATCTCGCCGCGCAGATCCGGAACCGCGGCAGCGGTATCAAAGGCGGTGTTCAGGCGTTCATCCGCCTCCTTCGAGCACAGCCCGGCGAAGGGCGTCTTCCGCGCGTGCTCCAGCATCAGGAACCGATCCATCGGCGACTCCAGCCCGCCCGCCAGGGCGATGCGTGCCTCGATCCACGCATCCGCCTCGGGTCTCGGCGAGGAGCCGTCCCCTTTCGCACCCTCGAGCTTCCACCATTGGACGAACGCAGCCGTGAGCGACCTCCCCATTGGCATATGATGGTCCATCGCAAGAAACTCGTCGAAGGTCACGGTTGCTCCCAGATCCCGGAAGTGCTTGATCGCATCAACACCATAAAAGTAATTCGGATCAAGCTGGCCCACCCCGATGTAGATCGGCTTCTTCCCGATCGGAACCGTGCGGCGCTTGTCGGGTTTCCGTTTTCCCGCCCCGAGGATGTAGGCTCCGGCGAAATCCGCCATGAACTTCTCGGCGAACTCACTGGCGAACCAGCCTCCCTGGCTGAAGCCTCCGACATACGTCCGTTTCGGGTCGATCCGGATTTTCCCGGCAAGCTTCGTCCGCACTTCGCGAAGCAGGGCGATCTCGGCATCAAGGTAATCGCGCACGCCTTTCGGAAGCCCCGTCGTGACACGGTATTCCATCCCGACAATGACAAAGTCCCTCCCCCCCGTGTAAGCCTTGGGAATATCCGTCGTCGGGCGTCCGCCCGTGCCGTGGTAGTGGAAAACAACCGGCCATAGCCGATCTTCCGAATAATTCGACGGGAGATAGACGTGAAGGGGATGGGCCAATTCCGGCCATGCCCATTCCGCCTCTTTGCCGGGCTCGAACGCCTTCCCGACCGAGACGGCCAGCAAGAACGCAGTGAGAGTCGCGTAGGATCGCCTCATCTCAGAGCTGCTCGTAGAGCGATCTTAGGCGATCCAGATAGATCCCTTCGGGCTTGTGCTCGAAGATCCATTCGAGGTCCGGCTTTGCCAAGGCACCCTGGTTCGCCTGGACATAAAGCAGCGCGCGGCTGAGCCGTTCGTTGCCGTCTTCGGGAATCAGGGCGATGACAATTCCCGCGTAGCGCAGGGCCTCGACATAGCGTTCCTCCTCGATGGCAACCCCCTTCAGGTTCGTCAGCATCCGCACCACGATGTCCCGCGCGCTCGCGACCGGGAAATCCTTCAATGCCCCGCCCCCGCGGGCGGCGAGCTCCTCGACTTCGTTTTCGGCGAGAAAGCGCCCCCCATCGAAAACGTCGATGTAACGGCGCTCCGGGACCTCGCCGTGGCAGACAATGAAATGCCCCGGAAGGCCGAGTCCGTGAATGCCTTCGATCGTCGCCCGCCGCGCCAGCTCAAGATAAAGAACGGACAGCGTGATCGGGATGCCTTCGCGATCATCGAGCACTTCGTTGAGATAACTGTTCGAACGATTGTAATAATCATCGCGGCTTCCATGGTAGCCATTCTGCTCGAAAAGGTAGCGCCCAAGGGTTTCCAGCTTCGCGGAGGCATCGGCGGCCGGCGGAAAACCTTCCACCACCTCGGCGGCCATCCGTTCGATCTCCCGCAGGTAGCCTTCCGTATCCACCTCTGGATTATCGAGCCGCGCGATGGCAAGCGCCGCGCGAGCCAGGTCGATCCCGGCCTCGGGAGCGCCGAGCACTTCGACAAGTTCCGCTTCCACGCTCCGCTGGTCGACGCGCTTCCGCAAATCGCGAATCTCCGCGAGCTGCATCTCGAGCGACCGGGTGCGCGCGGCGAGGTAAGCCGAGGTCGCCTCCACATTCGCCGCGAGCGGATCCAGCTTGTCATCCGGTAGCCGGGTGTCCTTGAGCGCTTCTTCGAGGGCGGCCACAAGGTCGGGAGCCGGCTTTTCCACTTCCAGGTTTCCGCCAATGCGGAAGCGTTTGAACTCCGCCTTCGTTTCCCGGAATTTCGCCAGCCCGACTTTGCCCCCTCGCAGAACCGCGTCCTTGCATTCGACAACCTTCTCTCCGTTTACAAATCCGATGATCTTGTCCGCCTCCACACGGACCCTCAGTTGGTTCCACTCTCCGGGGCGATACGCTGCGTTCTGGAACTGCTCCAACACTGTCCAGTTGAAGACGTCCCCGCCCTCGAAGCGCGTCAGCCGCAGTTGTCCGGCGCTGGGGTAGAATCCGTAATGCTTGTCGGCTCCGTCAGAGGCGAAAATCAGGCCCGCCGCGCCGGACTCATCATCCAGCTTCACGCTCACCATCACATCGTAGGGTTCGGCCGGAACGTCGCGGGAACTCACACACAGCGAGCGGCCGCCGAAGCCATCGCCCACATGCTCGACCAGAATATGTCCCGCACGCTGCCGCCAGGTCGCGCCGAAGAGCGGTGTCCACTCCCGCGCATTGAGAGCACCGATGGTCAGCCACTTCTCCATCGGAACGGAGTTCGGCTTCCTGATGAGCGGCTTGAGCGCATTCACCGGCATCGCGAAGCCGAGGTTCTCCGTCACCGTCGACTTCATCGAGAGGATGCCGTGGACCCGTCCCTCAAGGTCGAGCAATGGACTTCCGCTGTTTCCGGGTTCAATCGGAATCGCGAGCTGGATCATCTCGGTGCCGTCCTCCATCACGTCCCGGATCGCGGAGACGAGTCCCCGCACAATACTGAATTCCAGTCCATGCGGATTTCCCATCGCCACCACCGGCATCCCCTGTTTCAGCGTATCCGAATCCCCGAGCGGCAGCGGTTGCAGGCCCTTGGCGTCAATCCGCACGATGGCGAGGTCCAGCGGCCCGTCCCAGGCATGAACGGCGGTTACCGG
>JAHEDC010000154.1 GCA_024641425.1 Verrucomicrobiales bacterium
ACGCCCGCGAGCGCGCTTTACCGCAACGACGGCGAGTTGGACAAGCCGAAATTCACCGACATCACGAGCGCCGCACCCGGTCTGGAAAAAGTCGGCCTCGTCACCGCCGCCCTCTGGTCGGACGCGAACGGCGACGGCTGGATCGACCTCCTCGTCGCCTGCGAGTGGGGCCCCGTCCGCCTTTTCCTCAACAAGGAAGGCACCCTCGCCGAGGCCACCGACGGAGCCGGGCTCGCCCAACACCTCGGCTGGTGGAACGGCCTCGCCGGCACCGATCTCGACGGTGACGGCGACCTTGACTATGTCGCCACCAACACCGGCTGGAACGTCCCCTACCATCCCTCGCCCGAGAAGCCCGAGCTGCTCTACTACGGCGACCTCGACGGCAGCGGAAAGAAGAACATCGTCGAGGCCAAGTTCGAGGGCGAGATCTGCTATCCCCGGCGCGGCTACAGTTGCTCCAGCGACGCCATGCCCGTCCTCAAGGAAAAAATCGGCACCTTCCACAACTTCGCTGTCGCCTCCCTCAACCAAGTCTACGAGGCCGACCGCCTCGCGAAGGCGCAGAAACTCGAAGCCAACCTCCTCGCCCACTGCGTCCTCCTCAACGATGGCACCGGCCATTTCGACGTCCGCCCACTCCCCTGGCAGGCCCAGATCGCGCCCTCCCACGGCCTCGCCTTCGTCGATGTGAACGTCGATGGCCACCCCGACTGTGTGCTCGGCCAGAACTTCTTCGGTGCCCAGCCCGAGGTCGGCCTCTACGATGCCGGCCTCGGCCTTGTCCTCCTCGGCAAGGGCGACGGCACCTTCGAACCGATGGACGCCGCCGACAGCGGGATCCTCGTCCCCGGCGCGACCACGGCCGTCACCCTCGCCGACGTGAACGCCGACGAGCGCCCCGAGATCATCTTCGCCACCAACCGCGGCGGCGTCCTCATCTTCAGCGAGCCCGGCGCGGCCACCACGGAGACGCAATTCCTCGCCGTCCGCCTCTCCGGTCGCCCCGGCAATCCCGCCGCCGTCGGCGCCCGCGTCACCGTCACCGCCGCCGGATTGGCCAAGCCGCAGACCGCCGAAATCACCGCCGGCTCCGGCTCCCTCGGAGCCTCCGAGAGCAAGCTCTGGTTCGGCCTCGGCAAGATCGACCCCGACGCCAAAATCACCCTCGAAGTCCGCTGGCCCGACGGCGAAACCACCCGCACCGAAACCACCGCCGCCGCAAGGAGTGCTTCGCTGCGCGCGGGGGCGAAGTGACCTTTCCGAACAACGCCGTACGCGTGCTTGTTTCGGCGCGCGGAAAGGGGCCACCCGTGCACCTTCTCCGGCACGTCATTTTTGAGGTGAATACCACTGCTTTAGAGCCGTCACCAAGATCAAAGTCATTGCGAGAGTGCCAACGACGGCGAACACGCCACCCCAGACGGAGAAGACCCGATCCTCCATCAAGAACTGTTGTAGACCGATCTTTCGCTGGATGAAGAATGTATCCCAAGTTTGAAGGACGATCAGCGGAGGAACGGACAAACAAGGAGAGGTCTCAGTATAGATAATGATCCAGAAGGAGATCGCCAGAAGTGTGAAGTAGATGAGGCTCAACGGCAGGTAAGTCGCATGCTGAAAGAACTGGCAGAAATAGCCGATCGGGAAAAGGGCGACGGCACCGAAATCAAGATCAAGATCAATTCGAAAGGGACTCCCCACCACCGTGTATGCCGAGATCAGCCCTATGCAATGCCCCGCAAGGCCAGCGGCAACGAACAACAGCACTCGCTTCCAAGCGGCAATAGCCCCACTATAAACCGCCTCACATCGATCAATGGTTGTCATCTATTTATTGCCGAAAAAGGAGAGTTTGTCGATTTGGAAGTCGGAGTATCGACACGCAGGGAAGGGATCGGAGGCCACGACGTGGTCGTCGAGGGCTTCGGCGATCTGCCTTTTGAGATGCCGCACTCTCGCAATCACGGAATCGGCTACGGAAACGGGAGGATCCATCGACTTCATCATTCTGGAGGACTACTTCGGGGCCGCATCTCACCGGCAGTTCGAATCCTCCGTCCATGATGGCCTTTCTCAGGCGGTCTCGCAGGAACGAATTCGAAATCCGTCTGAAGTTCCACGCCGCAGCGTATTCGATTCCATCAACGAGCACCAGTTAAAAAAAGGCGAGAACCGCTTCCCACTTTTCCCTCGCCATCTCCACCCGCAGAAAGCGGCGCTAGGCGTCGATGGGAGTCTCGGTGCCGTCGCCGTCGTCGATCAGGGCGCCGACGACGCTGGTGACATCGTTCCAATTGGCGACGTCACCGGAGACCTGAACGGCGTGGGTGAGGTTGGCGAGCTCGCCCGCCGGGGCCCGGTCGCGAGTTCGACGGTGGGCCTCCTGATTTTTTAGATCTCGATCCCGTCGGAGGAATTCGCCTTGAAAGTCCTTGCGCGTTCCGGTGCGTCGCATGAACCGCTCATCGCGATTTTTCACGGAACCGGGAAAAAGTGAGTGAAACTCCTTGCCACCCCAACCGATATCGGGCCATTCTTTTTACTCATCCTACGTAACGACCGAGCTCAAGCCTCACAATCCCTATGAGAATCCCCACCGACTCCACGCGCAATCCCCTCCTCCTCGCAATCGGCCTGACCATTGCTTCCATCTCGGCTTCCCTGGCGGATACCTACACCCAGGATTTCACGACCGATCCAGGCGGGAGCGTGGGTTCGACGGTCGTGACTGGCGGCTTTCTTCGCCTCACCACGAATACCAACGACAATGTCGGTGCCTTCCATATCCCGGCCATTCCGGACTCCTCGAAGGGTTTCAGGGCGACTTTCGATCTCACGATCATTGACAACACACCCAACAACCCGGCGGATGGATTCTCCTTCAGCTACGGCGCCATCCCGGCGGGTACCACTTCCACCCTTTCCGAGGAGGGCTGGCCTGGGATCACTCCGGTCATCTCCTTCGAAATCGACACCTGGGAAAACGGCAGCGCCGAGGTCGGAGTGAACGTCTCGGTGAACAACCTGGATTTGCCCGGAGGTTTCACCAACGGCAATATCCTCAGCGACGACACCACCGTCACGGGCACCGCGACTCTCTCGTGGTATCCGGGCGTGGGCGCGAGCTTTACCACGACCGGGCTCGTCACGAACGCGAACTTCGTCAATCTTCCAACGACCTTCTCCGGCGACGATGCCTTCACCTTCGCCTTCGCCGCCCGAACCGGCGGCGCCAACGAGGAGGTGCAGATCGACAACCTCGTCATCACCACCGGCGCGCCCGACACCGACGGAGACGGTCTGCCCGACGCTTGGGAAATCGCGAACATGTTCGACCCGAACGACAATGGGGAGAATCCGAACAACGTCGGGGCAGTGGGTAACCCGGTGAACGGTGCCATGGGCAACCCCGACAACGATGAACTGCCGAATCTAGGAGAGCTGAACAACGGCACCAATCCGCGCGTCGCTGATACCGACATGGACAATCTCCTCGATGGACCCGAGGTGAACGGCACGGCCGGAATGCGTCCCGCAACCAATCCCCTCAGTCCCGATACTGACAACGACGGTCTCAACGACGACGTCGAAAGCAACAGTATGGTTTTCAACGGTCCGACGGACCCGGGAACGGATCCCACCGACCCCGACACGGACGGGGACCTGAGTCCTGATCGGAGGGAAATCCTCAAAGGCACGAACCCGCTTGATGGAGGCGAGAAACCTCCGGGATCCCCTTCCGGAACCTATGTGCAGGACTTCGATGGCTTCCCGAACGGCTATGCGGGCATTTTGCTTGACGATGGTTCCGAGATCCGCAGCACCGACGGGATCGCCACCGTCCAGAGCGACCAGTTCCGGCTGACGCAGGACGGCATCGGCGGCACCCGCTCCTCGTTCCGAATCCCGGCGGTTTCCGGTGCCGCGCTAGGATGGACCGCGACCTTCGACGTGACCATTTCCGATAGTGTGGGCTCCAACGCTCCCGCCGACGGATTCAGTTTCTGCTGGGGAGCCATCCCGGCTTTCAATCCCGGCCAACCCGACGTGGTGGCTCCGGATTCCCATGGTCAGGCCGAGGAAGGCTGGGGTGCGGTCGATCACATTTCCTTCGAATTCGACAGTTGGGATGATCCGGCCGGTGAAGGAGGCTTCAACATTGCCGGGAACCTCGGCGGAGTGCAGCAGACACCGGATTTCGGCTTTGTGCCACAGGTCTTCCTCACGGACGGCGCGACCCTTTCCGCCGCGGTCACCCTGAGCTGGGATCCGGTCAACGGCGCGAGCATGAGTTCTGATCTCGCCGGCGATATTCTCACCAACGTCGCAACTCCCGGTTTCTCGGGGGACGACACCTACGTCTTCGCCTTCGGCGGGCGCACCGGGGGCGCGCATGAGACCGTGCTGATCGACAACCTTATGATTCAATCCAGCACCGCCAGCAGCGCACCCTTCGTTGTCACCGACATCGACAACAACCAGGGGGCAAACACGGTGACCCTTACCTGGAATTCCCGTCCGGGCTACACTTACGCGATCGATTCATCCGATGACTTCCAGGAGGACGCGATCACCATGTTCCCCGCCTGGGAGGAAATCGCCGATGGCATTCCGTCCGCGGGAACCACCACCACTTCCGATCCCCTGAGTGTTCCGCCCGGAACCGAAGCCCTTTACTTCAGGGTCAGAGTTCAATCCACCCCCTGATAAAGCCTCGGGTCCCTTGGTCCCCGGGAAAAACCGGAAGGGGATGAAGAAAAGCGGTCGCTTTCACCGCAATACGATCCGTGCCCTCACCGGAAAGTGATCCGACGGGTAGAGGTCTCCCTTGTGGAAATCATCGATCCAGGCCTCCTTCACCCCGGTGCCGGAAGCGGGATCGATGTAGAGGTAATCGATCTTCGAGCCCTCGCGGCGTCCACTCCATTGATGCAAGGTCAGGGCGTTCGGGTCCTCCGGATGGAGCAGGCGGAAGGTGTCGGCGAGTGGAAGCGGTGACGTGACCTTCTCGCCCGCGAGCTCGACGGCCTCGCCCTTGAGGTAGCGGGTCACGGGATTGTCCTCATGGACGTTGAAGTCTCCCATGAGGACGAAAGGCTCCGTGGAATGCGCGCGGGCGACAAGGCGCTTGGCGATAAGGCGGGCGGAGCGTTCTCGTGCGGGTTGAACGGCATGATCGAAATGCGTGTTGAAAACATAAAAGCCCCGGCCGCTCGATTTTTCAACGAGCCGGGCCCAGGTGCAGATGCGAACAACCTCGTTCCCCCAGGTGCGGGAGCCGGGAACCTCGGGCGTATCGGAAAGCCAGAAAGTCGCGGTATCGGCGAGGTCGAAGCGTTCCTTGCGGTAGAGGATCCCGGAGAATTCGCCGCGGGTCTTCCCATCGTCGCGACCCACGCCAGCCATCGCGTATTCGGGAAGACCGGCCATGAGGAAATCGAGCTGCGGTTTGAGCACTTCCTGCACGCCGATGATGTCGGCTTCGAAATGACGCATCGCGGCCAGCGTGAGTTCCTTGCGCACCCGCCAATGGTTCGCTCCCTTGTCGCCACCGTTGAGGTAGCGGATGTTGAAGGAGGCAAGATCGAGCGGGATGCCTCCGTCGACCGGCTCCTCGGCGCGGGCGGGAAGAAGAGCAAAGACGGCCGGGAGAAGGAGGAGAAGGAATTTCATGAATCTGGGGGGGCGGTTCGGGTGGATTTCGTCCGCTCTCCTGGATGGAGCCGGTAGTGACGGAGTTTTTCGCGGAGGGTGAGGCGGGAGAGTCCGAGCCAGCGGGCGGCCTTGGCCTGGTTCCCGCCGGAAAGGGCGATGGCCTCGGCAAGGAGGTCGCCTTCGACACGGGCCATGAGGAGAGCATGCGCGCCGGGGCTTTCGCCGTCAATGGAACGCCGGAGGGCATCCGTGATGAGTTCATGCAGACCGTGCGGGGTCTCGATGCGAACGGGCTGGCGCGTTTCCTCAAGGATCCCGCGGAGGTCGGAGACGCGGATTCCATAGGAACGGGCCTTGAGGACGGCCTTGCGAATCACGTTCTGCAACTGCCGAACGTTTCCCGGCCACGGCTGCTGGCGGAGGAATTCGGTGACGTCGTGAGCGAGAGCCACCGATTCAAGCCCGAATTCGGAGGCGACGAGACTGGCGAAGTGTTCGACGAGAAGCGGGATGTCGGAGCGACGTTCGCGCAGGGGCGGGATGCGGATGCTCGCCACATTGAGACGGTAGAAGAGATCCTCGCGGAAGCTGCCGTCGGCGATCATCGATTCGAGGTTGCGGTGGGTGGCGGCAATGATCCGGACATCGACGGGAATCTCGGCGCGGCCGCCGACGCGCTGAATCTGCTTTTCCTGCAGAACGCGGAGGAGCTTCGACTGGAGCGAGAGGTCGAGGTCGCCGATTTCGTCGAGGAAAAGCGTCGCATTGTGGGCCTGCTCGAAGCGCCCGATACGCATCGTGTCCGCGCCGGTGAAGGCCCCTTTCTCATGGCCGAAGAGCTCGCTTTCGAGGAGGGATTCCGGAATGGCGGCGCAGTTCACGGCAATGAAGGGCATGTGCGCCCGATGGCCATGCTGGTAGAGGGCGCGCGCCACAAGCTCCTTGCCCGTTCCCGTCTCGCCGCGCAAGACCACGGTGACGGGCATCGGCGAAATCCGCCCGAGATCCTTGTAGACCTCCATCATGGCCCGGCTCTCGCCGATGAGCGTGTCCTCCCCTCCGGATGCCCGACCGATCGAGACCGGTTTCGTCATCCGCCGTGAGGCGGCGAGCGCGGCGGCGAGGACTTTCTGGAAGTCCTGCTTTCCCACCGGTTTGGCCAGGAAGTCGAAGGCCCCGCGCTTGATGGCATCGATGGCGGTCGTGCTCGAGCCGTCGCCCGATACCACGATCACGGGCAAGCGGGGATGCCGGGCGTGCAATTGCGCCACAAGCCCCAGCCCCTTCGGATCGCCACCGTCCGCCGCGGCGGCATCGAGGATGATCGCGTTGAATGCCTCCACCTTCGCCCGTTCGAATCCCGCTTGCCCCTCCGCAACCGACTCGGCGACCAGCCCTGCCTCCCGGGCGAGCGCGAGCAACGATCGGGCGTCGGCCTCGTTCGGATCAATGAGGAGCAGGCGTTGGGGAGTCTCCGCCATCGTTCAGGCAACAGGAGAATCGGGAAGTCGGGGTGGCGGCATGGTGGAGCATCATGGCCGACGCGCCAGCCAAAGTCGAACCCAAAGCAGCGATGGCGTCGATGCCTATTGATCCACCGCCGAGATGCGGATCGCGCGCTGGCCCGGGGACACCCGATCCATCGTGCCTCCTGATACCCGCTCGGCCACGGCCTGCCGACCCTCGAGCTTGGAGACACGCAGTTTCACCATCGGGATGAGGGGATCGTCGATGAGGACGCGCAGCTCATCTCCCACGGCGACTTCGACTCCCCGGATGACGTTGAGAATACAAAAACCGTAATCCTGGTTCACCGTGGTGACGCTCCCGACATCCTGCGTCGGAGGCATTTTCTTCTCCGGCTTCTTGGCGGCCATGGCAAGGGGAGCGGGTTTCGCCTCGAGCGGTGCTTCCGTGGCCTCAAGGGGCGCAGCCTCGACAACCTCGGAAGGCGCTGGGTCGAGAGGCGTTCCAGGCGGCGATTCGGACAGCGGCGTCTCCTCGGGTTCGAGTGTTTCCAAAAGCGTCTCACCCGCCTTGCGAAGGCGGCGATCGGCGGCCGATTTCTCCGCGCGTTCCCGATTCAGTTCCGCGTTGATTTGTCCGAGGAGATCTTCGGCGAGTGTGAACATGGTCTCCCGCCCGCCGCGCGCATCGGTTTCGTAAACGGCGAGAACGGCCCCGTCGGTCACCCGGATCTTCTTGATCGTCATACGCAGAAAATCGTCCTCGACCACCATTCTCGGGACGTAGACCAGGTGCGCCCCGGTCATCTGCCCGAACTGGCTCGCGCTGAGTTCCGGCGCCCGCCCCGGCGGAGCCTTCGCGATCTCGGCCGCGATGGGACCGTTGCTGAGATAGTCGATGACTGAAAAGCCACCGCTCTTGAGGAGGCCTCCGGTGAGCGTGTCGGTGAAAGATCGCCCGAGCGCGGGACGTTCCTCTCCATCGACGGTGACTTCCGATTGCATGACCAGCACGGGAACCTTGTCAGCTTCGTATTGGAATGCGGCACTTGCGCGATTCGAAACCGCGGAACTGCCGACCATGAGAAGGGCGAGAAACGTGAAGTGGGAGGTTTTCATAGGAAGGAGGAGCGCAATGGAGGTTAACCGTATTCTTACGAACCCTGATTATTGACTCTTTCACACTATCTCATCCGGCCCGAATCCATCGTCCCCCGCCCCCGACGCCTCCTTTCGTCCATTTTCTTTCGTCCATGAAGTCGATTTCCTCCCTCCGCGCCCTCGCCTCCCGGCGTCCCCGAACAGGGATCCTCGCCGCAACGGGCTTCCTGGGCGTTGTCCTCCTTTCCTCGCGCCAGGGAGACGAGGGCTCCGACCCAGTCCCGGATTCATGGGCCACCCCCCGTGCCGTCATCGCGCCCCGTGTGCCGCTGCGGAGGATCTTCCGTCCCCTTTTCAAGACTCCGGACTACGAGTTCGAGGCCGGTACCGCGTTTTTGGCCCGGGTGTCCTTCTGTTCGGATCCGATCCTTTTCACCGCGCTCCAGAACATCGGCCCGGCCGGCGGATACTACCACCAGGCCCTGGGGAGCGATCTGGACGACCTGGTATCGGGAATCGACCTTCGCGAGGCGTATACGGGCGAAAAGATGCTCAGCCCGGAGATCGAACCGCTTTCCATTCCCGGTGCCGCCGCTCTCGGCACGCCCTCCGAAGTCGGCGATGTCGCGGCCTTCCGCTCTCGGGGAAGCGCGCATCTCGATTCCGGCTCGCTTTCCGAGGACGCCTTTCCGCCGTCCCCCGGCAGCCACGTTTGGGTCGCCTTCGGCTCAGCACCCGCGTCCCGGGACGGGATCGATACCGCCCATGATGGAAGGCCCGAGGGGCCCTCCCCGCGCATCCATCACGGTCTCGTTACGGAATCCCGGGACGGGCTTCTCTACTACGTCCTCGACACCCCCGCCGCGCCCCCGCGCGGGAGTTCCGGCGCGCCCGTGCTCGCGGAGGGAGGTCGCATTGTCGGTATCCACCTCGGCTCGACCACGGATGGGGGGAAAATCCATGGCATCGCCACCCCGGTCAGCCGCTTTCTCCCGGCACTCCGGAACGCCTGCCTTCCCCCCGCTCGGACAGCCTTCGCGGGCGAGAAGGCACAAAATTGAACAATCCCTTCGCTCCGAGGGACAAATGTGCTAGAACTTCCGGGCTTCGGGCGTGTTTAAATGCCAGCCCGAGAATGGCACGCAGCCCAACCAACGCATTCATGAACAACCGCAACGCCCCACGACGCCCCCTCCGCAACGCATTCCGAACTACCGGCCTCGCCCTCCTTGCCTCCGGCGCGGCCTTGGCCCTCTCATCCTGCGACATCTTCCTGCCGAAGCCCCACCACGCCCTTGTCCAGCCCAAGGTAGTCGTCCCCGCGGACTTCCTCTACAGCACGGACGACGACTTCAATGAATGGATGGATACCGGCGTCCGGGTCTCCTACCATGAAGTACCGTTCAGCCAGGTCTTCGCCAACCCGCCGTTCACGGAACTGAAATACGAGGTCTACGAGAAGCCGGATCCCGTGCCTCTCCTCACCTTCGACTCCATCGGCATCACGCGTCGGCAGTTTCTCTGGGCGGTCGCCCACGATCTGAATGTGAAACTGACTCTGAAGACACTGCCGAACGGCAAGCCCGTTGCCGTTATTGTCCGCAGCCGCGATCTGCCCAATACCACGAACACGGGTCGCTACGACTAGCCTGGTCCGCGCTCCCCGGCGTCCACCCGCGTTTCCTTTACGAAACGGTGACATCTTCCCGCCGCCTATCGGTTAGGATGGTGCGGTGACGGAATCCTCCTTCAGTTCCAGCAAAACTCGGCCTGCGCCAAGCCCCCGGCGCCTTCGGGCGTTCTGGCACGGGGTTCTCTTTCTCCTACCCATCCTGCTCTTGGCGGGGATCGGACTGCGCGGACTCCAGTCGGAGCGCCTCGCGGTGCTCGAAGCGGCGCGGTTGCGGACGAAGGAGCTCTGCGAACGGATCGCGCAGGATTTCGAGGCCGCCTACAAGACGATCCTCGAACAACCGCACACGGAGGTCACAAAGGACCATTGGGATGCCTTCCTGTATCCCCCGGCACCCAAGCCTCCGGAAGACCTCGCTCCGTCCATCGCCTATGAGGCGGCGGGGGACGACGAGGAGAAACTCCGCGCCCTCCTCGTCGAGTATCCGCTTGGCCGCCTCGCCTCGGGACTTCCACTCGCTCCCTTCGTCCACTACCGACTTGCCCTCGGGAATCCCATGGCTCCTCAACGGGTCGCGGCCTTCGTCCAATCCGCCGTCCAAGACGCGCCGTCGGTCATCACTCCGCGCCTGCTCGACGTCCTTGAGAAACACGGCGCCGTTCTCTCCGATGCCCGCGCGATCTGGGAACGGGAAGAGCGGGCCCGCTCCGTACTCTGGCGCTATGACGAGAATATCTTTTCGAAAAGCATATTCTGAGCTGGCTCCATGATCGCACTACGACTTTCTGGGTGAGAGTCGTCGGTGATTCCACGCTCGCCCTCATTCCAAATTCCGATCTTGTCGTAGCGGCGGAAACCGCGCTCACCGCCAAGGAATTCGCCATGCTCCGCCTCCTCGCCGCCCACCCCGGCGAGCCCGTCACCCGCGACCGTTTCCTCGACATCGTCTGGGGCTACGCCGCCTTCCCCACCACCCGCACCGTCGACAACCACATCGCCAGCCTCCGCGCGAAACTGGAACGTGATTCCGCCGCCCCGCAGCACATTCTGACCGTGCATCGCGTCGGCTACCGGCTGGCGCGGAAGGCCGAAGGCCTAATGACTAATGACTATAATACGCCGTGGCGGGGGCGTCTCGCCCCCATACGTCTCAGTTCAAGCCGCCTCCGCCAAAACCAACCCTCCCACCCGCGGGCAAGATGCCCGCGCCACGACCGCCCCTCCCCCATCTTCCTGCCAATCCTCTCCCCCATTCACCAATAACCAACAACCCTTAACCAAAAAAGACATCTCCATGACAACTCCCCCGCCCCGCCGCGCTAAGTTACCCACATCGTGAAAGCCCCCGTCTTTCTCCTAACCCTCTTCCTCAAGCTCTCCGCTCCCGTCCTCCGCGCCGAGGGCGACGACCTCGCCGAGATCTTCCGCAAGGCCCATTTCGAGGAAGAGGCGAGCCGGGACTTCGAGAAGGCCATCGCCGCCTACGAGCAGGTCGTCGAGGGCTACGCGACCCAGCGCAGATGGCGGCCAGCGCTCGCTTCCATCTCGCTGAATGCCACCGCAAGCTCGACCACAAGGAAGAAGCCGCCCAATACTGCCGCCAGCTCCTCGCCGACTTCCCCGCCGAGGAAAACCTCGCCAAACTCGCCCGCGAGAACCTCGTCGCCGTGGGCGAGGAACCGCCCACCGACGGCACCGCCACCGCCATGAACGCGCCGGGCCTCAGCGCGGAGGAACAGGCCAAAATCGACCGCGTCCAACGCCTCCTCGGCGTTCACCCCGTTGATCTCAACAACGCCCCGAAAAACGGACACCTCAAGGTCGCCGCCCTCCTCCTCGACCAAGGCCTGGATGGGAACAAAGCCGCATCCAAGGAATCCGCTCTCGGCCTCGCCGCGCTCGAGGGTCATCTCTCCATGGTTGATTTCCTTCTCGAACGGGGAGCCAGGATTGACATCCAGCCCGAGAACGACCTCAATACGCCTCTGATCGAGGCCATCTATTACAATCGGAATTCTGTCGTAAAGCGGCTGCTTGAAAAGAACGCCGATCCCAACCTCCGCTCCTCGTCCAATGACAATGCCCTCTCCGAGGCCTGTGACGTGGGGAGTGCCCAGATTGTCGCGTGGCTCCTCGAAGCCGGAACCGATGTGAACGCCGAAGCCACAGGCAAGCCGATCCCCGAGCCCAAGCTTCTCGAATTCGAACGCATAGAAGTGAAGCTTAGCGAGTTGATGGTGAATGAAGACGCTGGAAAGCGCAGAGGCCCCGATCTCCAGCCCGGCGTCCGCATCGAGATCCCCGCGTCGGAAAACGCCGAAGGAGACCGGACGGGGTTGAGCGAGGACATGGCCGCCTTGCTCCAGGAACAGACGAAAGCGAGTGTCACCCTCAGCGTCCTTGGCCAAGCGGATCGCGAAGTCCTCCTCGCTCCCACCTTCCCCGTCTACGAATCCCAATTCGGCCTCGCGACCCTCAAGGACGCGATCTCGCCGCTCGGAGCGCCGGTCGATGCGGACACACACTGGCTTGCTCCCGCCTTGAG
>JAHEDC010000619.1 GCA_024641425.1 Verrucomicrobiales bacterium
GCTCCGTATTTTCGGGGCCCTCAGGGCGAGACTTCCTGCTCCTCCTTGCGGATTTCCCGCAGCGCCTTGTTCCGCGCCCGCACCGCCATTTCATAGGCCTTGTCCTCGCCGTATTTCAACACCGAAAACTGACGCTTCATCCGACGGCCCCCCTTCTCGGGCGTCCAGGACGCCTCCCAGGTGGCGTAGGTATACTCCCAACCATTCTTGGTCACCACGTTCTCCCGGCGTCGGACCCCCGGGATGCCCGAGGAATTCCGGGCCGTCGGCTGCGCCATGAGCTCCACCCTTGTGTAGGGAGGGTACTTGTTTTCCATCTTGTCACGATACGCGCGGGCCTCCTGCAGGGCTTTACGCTTCCCTCCCAAAAGGCTATCCGAAAAGAATTTGGACAGTTTCTTCCCCCGGCGGTTGATCCGCACTTCCCAACCCATCGCCGGCGCGACGCCATCCCTCTGGATCTCGATGCGGGAAATGTTCTGGTTGGATTGCTTCATGGTCACACGCACCGATATCGAGTTCCAATCGGGGCACCCTCACCTTAGCCTAAACCGTGAAGGACGCAATCCCGCTTTCCCCCGATTCAACCCCACACCCCGGATCGCACGCGAAGACTGTATTTCAATTCGAAAAATTCGGAATCCACTGAAAAATAATAAGATAACCTATATTTTACATCTAAAATGTAGAATACTAAGGACAATTATATTCCACTGCCCTTCAGGAATATCCATACACATCTTACGCGATTCCATTGAAATCCATGAGTCCCACCACTATCTTCACCACTTTTTCCATAGAGTCCGCCCCTCAGACGTTCCCACCGTGCCAGCGCAGTTTCTGGCGCAAGGTTTCATAAAAAGTGCGGCCCCGGGGCATGACGAGAGGAAGGACCATCGGCGCCCGGCGAATGCGCACGCGTGAGCCGGGTTTGACATGGAGGCTGATTCTCCCGTCGATATTCATGAGCACTTCGTCTCCGCGGTCAACCGGTTCGATTTCGATCACCACCGAATCCCCGAAGACAAGCGAGCGATTGGAAAGGGCGTGGGGGCAAATGGGAGTGAGAACGAAGACCCCGCCCTCCGGCGCGATGATCGGGCCACCGGCGGACAGCGAGTATGCGGTCGAGCCGGTCGGTGTCGCCAGGATGAGCCCGTCCGCATTGTAGTCGGTCAGGAAATCCCCGTCGATCGTGGTGCGCAGTTTGACCATCCGGGACTCACGCCCCCGACCAAGGGTGCATTCGTTCAGACCGAAATAGGGCCCTTCGACCACCTCCGAATCCCCTTCCCCGAGAACCAATTCGACCGCGAGCATGGTGCGGCGGCTTATCAGATAGCTTTGGTCGGCGATCATCCGCACGATCCTGTCGATTTCCTCGACGGTGCCGCAGGTAAGAAAGCCAAGGGTGCCGATGTTAATGGCGATGATCGGTTTCGGTTCCCCGGCCATCGTGTTCGCGACTCCCAGCAGCGTGCCGTCGCCGCCGAGGGATACCACCATGGCGGCCCACTCCAGGAGTTCGGCGGTCGGATGTCCCTTGTCGGGACATCCGGCAATGAGGGCGGCCTCGCGATCCAGCCGGGTCGAGATCCCGGCGGCCTCGAAAGCGCCTTCAACGGCGGGCACGGCGGTGGAGGCCCCCTTTTTATCGGAGTTGGCGATGATGCCTATGCGTGCGGGTGGGTCAGCCATGCGAGGAATTCACGATTTCCGTCGGTGCCAGTTATAGGGGAATCGACGTGCCCGTGCCACACCTTTGCGAGATCCGCCGTCACAAAGTCGCGGATTCTGGCGATCGCGCGCTCATGGAGGGCCGGATCGCGAACAATGCCGCCCTTTCCGATGGCCTCCCGTTCCAATTCGAATTGCGGCTTGATGAGGCAAACGACCGAGCCGTTTTCGACAAGAACCGAGAAGGCCGGGCCGAGAATCCGAGCCAGCGAAATGAAGGAAACGTCGATGACGACAAGGTCGACCAACTCGCCCACGTCGGCGGGAACCAGGTGGCGAACGTTGAAACGCTCCCGCACGATCACACGGGGATCGTCGCGGATCTTCCATGCGAGCTGGTTCGTGCCCACGTCGAAGGCATAAACCCGTTCCGCTCCGCGCTGGAGGAGGCAGTCGGTGAAGCCACCGGTCGAAGCTCCGATATCGAGGCAAACTTTCCCGGCAGGATCGATTCCGAAGGACTCGAGCGCGCCCTCGAGTTTCAGTCCTCCGCGGCTCACGAACCGCGGCCTTTCCCGGATTTCGATCTCCCCGGTCGGCTCGACGCCGCTCGAAGCCTTGTCGCAGACGTGGCCGTTGACCTTCACCTCCCCGGCAAGAATCAGTCGCCGCGCCTGTTCGCGGGAGTCGCACATGCCCCGGGCGACGAGGGCTAGATCGAGTCGTTCCTTCGCCATCGCCGGAGGATTCAGAATGTCTCCGCTCCATTGATGAAGTCGATCAATTGCCGGAAACGGCCGAATTTCCGACGGTGGGGCGTGCAGACCAGACGGGGCATGTCAGCGAGCGCGGGTTCATTCAGTTCCTCGCGAAGCGCTCGGCGCTGCTCAAAGGCCCCCGCCTTGAGGAGGTCGCCGAACTCGCCCTGGAGTTGTTCCAAGGCCGCTGGCTTCAGACTGCATTTAAGACGGATGGACAGCTTTTCCCTCACATAGCGGTAGCTGTGGAAGACCTTGTAGAAGCTGGCGATCTCCTCGACCGCTTCGTCCACGCTGTCAGTGACCTTGAAAAGATGGAAATCCTCGGGTGAAATCAGGCCCTGGGCCAGCAGGTGCTCTTCGAGGAAGGCCTTCCAGGAAGCCCAGTATTTTCCACCCGGCGCCTCCACCATGACGATCGGAATGATGATCGACTTTCCGGTCTGGATCAGGGTGAGCAATTCGAATCCCTCGTCCATGGTGCCGAATCCGCCTGGAAAAAGGGCGATGCCGTCCGATTCCTTCACAAACGTGAGTTTCCGGGTGAAGAAATAGTTGAACGCGACCAGCTTGATGTCGCCGTCAATGGTGTCGTTCGCGCTCTGTTCGAAGGGCAGGTTGATGTTCAGGCCGAAGCTGTCCCGCCGCCCCGCGCCCTTGTTGGCCGCGCCCATGATACCGTCGCCTGCCCCGGTAATGATCATGAAGCCCCGATCCCGCATCTTCGCGGCGAACGACTCCGCGGCCAGGAAGTCCGGCTTGTCCGGAGCGGTGCGCGCCGAACCGTAAACGGCGACTTTGCGACGGTGCTGGTAGGGCCCGAAGGAATTGTTAGCGCCCCGGAGTTCCTTCAGCGTGCGATTGAT
>JAHEDC010000620.1 GCA_024641425.1 Verrucomicrobiales bacterium
CGGATCACGGCGCAGCGCGGCCAACCGTTCGCCATGCTCGATCTCGATGCCGCGGATGCGATGTCCCTTTGAACCAAGACTGTAGTGCCGGTTCACCTGCCGCCCGAGGCGCAGGATCAAACGGTTCGGCTTCGCGGGAAAGAAGGCGTAGGGGGCGTCGGGGAATTCAAGCATCGGCGACGAAACTAAGTAGAGGGTGCCGAATTCACCAGCGATGACGTCATCTACTCCTCGATGACACGAAAATAGAGCTGCGCGTCCGTCGGTAGGATGTTGGATTTCGTGTAACTCGTGCTCGCGCCGCCGGAGGGCCAGCCGTCGACTTCCTCGAACCAGGGCGCGACGAAGCTCGAGGTCGTCTGCACGGTGTAGGTTTTTCCTGAATGGGAATTCCAGGTAATCGTCGCCGAGGTGCCGCCGGACGTGTAGTCGAGCGCGGTGATGCGGAAATCCGACGATGGCCCCAGCCCCCCGCCAGCCATGATTTCCTGGACTTCCAACTGCGTTAGTCCTGAGTCATAGATTCGCATGTCGGTGAGGTTTCCGAGGAACGAACGGAGCACGGTGCCCTGGAATCGACCGCCCAAGGTCACGTTGACCACACCGCCGCCACCGGACTGGGTATCGATGGGAACCGAGAGGAGAGCGCTCGTCGGCTCGAATTGCCCGTCAAGATAGAAGACAATATCGGCCACGTCGGGATCAGCGTCCTCCTCGAAGACAATGGCGGCATGGTGCCACTGTCCGTCCGCAACCGGGGCAGTGGCCACGGCGCGCCCGCCCTGGATCTCCAGCCGCAGAGCCCCGAGCGGCCCGTCCGCGGTGGCGGAATTGATGCGGGCGTGCCACTTCCACCCGTTGGTGACCGAGTTTCCCCATCCGATGATCCCGTTGTCGGCGGTAGAGGTGGTGCGGAACCAGAAGGTGAGCGAACGCGACGCCGTACCCTGGATGCCCGGGTAGTCGGTGATCAGATGATCGCCGCCACCGGCGAAGAGGAGCGATTGGCCCAAGGGGGGGGGAGCATCCGATGTCCAGGTGGGAAGATTCCCGATCAGCGGCAGGAGCATTCCGCTGTTTCCACCCGGCGAAACGTCGCCAGCGACCGCACCAGTCCCCTCGTCGAACGGCAGGTGGAAGACCAGACCACTCACTGTCGGAGTTGCCCCCGTGAGGCCCCCGACTTCCGCGGGCTCGAGCGCCCGGTCATAGATCCGAACGTCGTCGACGAGGCCTTGGAAATACAGCTGGTTCGTTGTTTGCCGCCGCCGTCCGATGATGACCGGATCACTGACAAGACTCGTATTGACGGCCTGCGTCGAGGCGTTGTTGCCGCCCGGCGTCTCCGGGACCCCATCGATGTAATGGATCACCGTTCCCAATTCTCCGCCGCCGGGATAAACGCACGCCACGTGGTGCCATTGGTCGTCGGAGATGAAGGTGGTTCCGATCGTGTAGTCGCCCTGCGTCTCGGTCCGAATGGCTCCGAGCGGACCGTTCCCGGCTGAGGCATTGATGCGGACATGCCATTTCTCGCCGTTCGCATCCGAGGATCCCCAACCGACGATGCCGTGATCGTTCGTGGCCGTTGTCTTGACCCAGAAAGCCACCGTCCGGGCTTCCGCACCCCCAATGCCCTGGAAGGGAGTGGTCACGTAACCGGTCGCCCCATCGAATTCGAGGCTGTGGGAATTGGCAAAGCCGGTGGCAGGGACAACACTGCTCCACGTCACCGGGCTGGTGGGCCGGGCATTCCACCCGTTCCCAGAGGAATCCGCGTAAATGGTTCCGTTTCCCTCGTCGAAGAGCCAGCGGGCAACAAGGTCGGCGTAGACCTCGGAAGCATGAATGGCGGCGCCCGCGAGCACCACCGTGACAGGGATGAAAAGGGGGGATTTCATGGCGCTTTTACCTTGAAGGAGAGATGACTGGCCGTTCAAGCAAAATCCGCGCATTCGGGAATGCGGCATTGCCAGAAGGGTTACGAGCTGTCTAACGTGGCCGGCCAGACTATCAAGAATACCAGATGCCGAAGTCACAGCGGTGAATCGATCGCCAGGTTAACGCAGAAATGAAAAGCTCACCCGCAACCTTACCCGAATTGCGCCTTGTCCGGTAAACGGCGCACCGCCTTGTCTTCGAAGGCCGTTCCTCTCTCCTTCGGAAGCCTTCCCATGTCGTATCGCCAACGGACGTGCGTCGGCAGGATGAGGTCGCGGATCAAAGGGTGAAGCCCATTCGGATGAACAATCGGCCCGTTGCTTCCGGCGTGTAACGAAAAACGATTTCCCCCGGCGTATCGAGGACGCGGCTCACGCCGGACCCGCTCCATGCCGAGAGATCCGGCGACACCTCCGCGCCGTAGGTGACGGCCGCATATTGCGGACAAGCCAGGCGCACCTGCAGGGCGGGCGCCCCGCTCCCGGTATCCAAGCGCTCGACGAAGATGGAAGGACGGCTCATCCAGCTTCGCGGATTGCTGCCAGCGGCGAGTTCAAAGAGGTTGCACGCCCCATCGCCGTCGGCGTCTGCCTGCCAACCCGAAAGCGCCGGATTGGCACGCTCAACCGTCGAAAAGTATTGCTGCTTCCACGCCTCCGGATTCACGTCGGGAACCGACACCCCGGGAACAAAGGCCGTCTTCATCTGGAATCCACTGCCATTGATTTCGCCGATGATCGCCACGGTTCCGCTCGCCCCGATGCTCCAGGTAACCGGCGGCTGGATTCCTTCCCCCGCGAATGGCCAGAGCCACGCCCCGTTCGTCATCAGGATCCACTCCCCGGGCAATTGAGGATTGTAACCCCAGATGTAGCCCTTTTTCGTAAAGTGGAAGGTGAGATCATTACTTAGAAGCGTCGCCTTGCTTGTGAAGAATTTGCTTACGGGATTGTAAGCGTCTCGGTCGAGCGCAACCCAGTTCGCAGCCCATGAACCGACGTTGGATGCGTTGGGAACAAAGTTATTGGCAAAGGCGCCTAACTCGAAGACAAAACCCGCGCCCATCGGCACTCCCGCTCCGGCGCTGGTCTGGCTGTTTGCTCCAATGGTACTGTTCCAATTGATCTCGGTCGCACGGATGGCCATCGTCGGAAGCAAGCAGATCAGGATAAAAACGAAGTTTGCACGCCTTCCGAGCATCTGTAGTGAGAGGTGACGTGATGGCATGGCAGAGTAGGGAGTGGCAACAATGGTCAAGGAAACAGCTGGGATTCTAATCCCTCGGACCGAGTTTTTGAATATGGCTCAAGGCCAGGTTCCGACGTCCAACCTCGGAGATCTCCGCAATCCAAAGACGCG
>JAHEDC010000621.1 GCA_024641425.1 Verrucomicrobiales bacterium
GAAGCATGAGGGCGATCCCGAACGTGGCAAAGAGCTTTTCCAGCACGGAAAACTCATCTGCGGGAACTGTCACTCCGTGGACGGCAGTGCCAACAAGGCAGGGCCCGACCTTTTCGCCGCAGGCGACAGCTTCGGAAGGCGCGATCTGATCGACGCCATTCTGATGCCCTCCGCCACCATTGCCCCCGGCTATGGGACCGTCATCGTGCAAACGAAAGCGGGCGACACCTTCCAGGGAATACTCAAGCACTCGGCCGGGGCCAGCCTCGAACTCATGGGTGCCGACGGAAAGCTCGTTTCCATCCCGACCGCCGAGATCGGAGAGAAATCGGGCACCGCGATCTCCCTCATGCCGGAGGGATTGCACGCGAACGTTTCACGCGAGGAATTCACCGACCTCATCGAGTATCTGACCACGTTGAAGCAACCGGAATCCACCCTCTCCGGCGATCAGGGCGCCCCCGCCGAGATTCCGCTCCTCGCCCGCACCGTCGACATCCGGCCGTTCTTTTCCGAGCCGTTTCAGCTTCCCCGGGGTAAGGCGGAGACGGGCCTGAGTTCGATGCGCCAGGTCCCCGGATTCCCCGATGTCTTTCTCGTCCTTCATCAGAAAGGAAGGATCTGGCGGGCCCGGAAGACCGCGGACGGCGACACGCGCACGGTCTTCGCGGATCTTGAGTTCGAGGTCTTCAGTGATCGGGGGCCGAATGGATTGCTCGACGCCGCCTTTCATCCGGAATTTCGGGACAACCGAAAATACTACCTGTTCTATCAGGGGTTCGAGGACGGCGCGGTCGTCACGCACATCGTCGAGAAGGAATTCAACGACGACTTCAGCGGGGATTCGGGAAGGCAGGCTCGCGAAATCCTGAAGATCGCGAGCGTGGCCGAGGATCACAGCGGCGGTTGCCTGGAATTCGGCCCGGATGGCTTCCTTTATCTCGTCATGGGAGACACCGGACCGCACAACGATCCCAACGGCCACGCGCAGAACCGGGAGCTTCTTCTCGGCAAGATGTTACGCATCGATGTCAATCGCGAGGAAGCGGGCACCCTGTACGCCATTCCGGAAGACAATCCCTTCGTCGGTAAAACGGGCGTGCGTCCGGAGATCTGGGCCTATGGCTTCCGCAATCCCTGGCGCTTCTGTTTCGACCGCGTCACCGGCGATCTGTGGCTCGCCGATGTCGGGCAGGACCGGGTGGAGGAAGTGGACATCGTCCGGCGCGGCGAGAACTACGGATGGAACGTTTTCGAGGGATTCGAACCCTTCTCGAACGCGTTCCGGAAGGAAGGCGAGACTTATGCCCGACCCGTGTTCGCCTATCGCCGGAAATACGGTAACTCGATTACAGGAGGGCATGTGTATCGCGGTAACAGGGACTCGTCATTTTACGGCGTTTACATCTGCGGGGATTATAACTCGAAGCACCTCTTCGGAATCACGCAGGAGGACGGTTCCTTGAAATCAGCGCGCCGCATCGGTGACTTCCCCCAGAGACTCGTTTCCTTCAGCGAGGATCAGGCGGGCCATCTCTACGCCATCGGTTACGAAGGCATGATCTATCAAATCGATTTCACCAAAGCCCGCTTCGAATGAATCCTCTCAAAATGTTCCTTGCTCCTTTCCTCGCGCTGGCCTTGCTTGGAGCCGCGCCGGCTCAAACGTTCGCGCGGGTCGAAGTGGCCGACTTTGGAAAGACCAACGACGGTTCCGCCGTCCAACGCGTCATCCTGCGGAATGCCGGGGGCGCAAGCGCCGAGATCATTACCTATGGCGCCATCATCAAGGAGCTTCGGGTTCCGGACCGAAAGGGCGATTTCACCAACATCGTGCTGACGACGGATACCCTGGAAGAATTCGAGCACGGCTTCAACGGGGCCGCCGCGGTCATTGGCCGGGTAGCCAATCGGATCGCGGGGGCGCAATTTGATCTGGATGGCACGACCTATTCCTTGTCGGCGAACTCGGGAAAGAACACGATCCATGGAGGACGCAAGGGTTTCGCCCAATCGGTGTGGACCATTGAGGCGACAACTTCGAAGGACGCGGAAGCGTCGGTAACGCTTACTTATCTGAGCAAGGATGGCGAGGAGGGATTCCCCGGCAACCTGAAGACCTCGGTGACCTACACCTTGAACGATAACAACGAATTCCGGATCGACTACGTGGCCGAGACCGACAAACCCACCATCGTGAATGTCACGAATCATGCTTACTGGAATCTGGCCGGAGGCGGGAGCTGTCTCGACAACATCCTTTGCATACCCGCCGAGAGTTATACCCCGGCAGACTCCGAATTGATTCCAATCGGTGAGATACTCCCGCTCAAGGGCACCCCCATGGACTTCAACGAACCAACCCGCATCGGAGAACGCATGGAACAATTGAAGCCGCAACGGGGCGGCTACGATCACAACTTCATCCTCGGGGAAGGGAAGGACATGAAGCTCGCGGCCCGCCTGAGCGATCCGAAGAGCGGGCGCGTCATGGAAGTCCGAACGACCCAGCCCGCCGTGCAGCTCTACACTGCCAATCATCTGGGACATACCGCCGTTTGTCTTGAAACGCAGCACTATCCCGACGCCATCCACCACGATAACTTTCCATCCACCGTCGTGAGACCGGGAGAGCCTCTCAAAGAGTCGACACTCTTCACTTTCCTTACGGAGTAATCCTGAAACCCAGCCGAATCCTTTTCATGAAATCCCCAGCCATCCTGCTCACGGCTTTTCTTTTCCCTAACACTGTCACGTATGCCGAGGACGCCAACCTCATCGCGGAGGGCGCGAAGGTCGAAGTCCTGAGCGAAGGCTACCTCTTCACCGAAGGCCCCGCCGTCGATGAGGAGGGCAACGTGTTCTTCACCGACCAGCCGAACGACCGCATTGTCCGATACAATGCCGCCGACGGCACGTTCTCCGACTGGCTCAAGCCTTCCGGCCGTAGCAACGGGTTGTATTTCGACAAGGACGGAAACCTGCTCGCCTGCGCGGATGAGAAGAACGAACTCTGGTCTCTTTCCCCCGACAAGAAAGCCACCGTGCTACTCGGCGAGTTCGATGGAAAACTGCTGAATGCCCCGAATGACCTGTGGATTCGTCCTGACGGGAACCTCTATTTCACCGACCCGCTCTATCCGCGCGATTATTGGAAGCGTAACAAGGCAACCCAGCAGCCGGGGCAATATGTCTATTTCTTCGATGTGAAGTCCGGGAAGGCGACGCCGGTGGCGACGGATCTCAAGCAGCCGAACGGCATCATCGGCACGCCCGATGGAAAGACGCTTTAC
>JAHEDC010000622.1 GCA_024641425.1 Verrucomicrobiales bacterium
AGTGGCCGTCCCTCCGCTTCGGCGACGCCAAGGCGACCGGCCCGCGCCACCTTCGTATCGGCTTCACCGAGCCCGTGGCCATCGGATCCGTGCTCGCCGGTGGCGGCGGCCGTCTGAGCGTGCTCAAACCCGACGCTCCCTATCCCGGCGATCTCAGCGACGACAGCCAGTGGATTACGGCCACGCGACTTGTCGACGGCGCGACCAGCAACGCCGAAGTGCCGAAGTCCGACCTCGCGGTGTGGATCCTGCCGCCGGGCACACGGACACGCGCCCTGCGTTTCACCCACGAAGTGAAGGCCGCCGATACGGAGACCTGGGGCACGCTCGCCGGCGTCGCGGTGCTGCCCGAACGCGTCGCGAACCCCGCCCCGCAGGCCACGATCGCGGCCAGCGCGCGGCCGGAGCGGATACCGCTGCTGAACGACAACGCGCAGAACGATTGGACGACCTGGGACAACGGCGACGAGGGCGCGGCCTTGCCCGTCTCGCCCGAGCACTCCGAATGGATCCTTCTTTCCTGGCCCCGCAAGGTGCCGCTCAACGGCGTCGCGCTGGTCTGGAACGGTTTCGCCGGCGCGGAGGTCGAGATTTTCACCGGCCGCGACGAGACCCCGATCGCGGGCTCGCCGCAGAGCGATTGGGAAGGCGTCGCCGCCTCGGATGATCTCGCCACCTGGTACCCGCACAAGCTCGGCCCGGTCTGGCTCGATTTCCCTCGCACCGTCGAAACCCGCGCCCTCCGCCTGCGCATGACGAAACCGCAGACGCCGAACCACGACCACCTCCGCGACAAGGTTCGCGACGGCCACCGCGTCTGGCTCGGCGAAATCCTCGCCCTCGCCCCGCTCGGCAGCGCCCCGCCCACCTCGGCCCTCCTTCCGCAAGCCGAGGAGCAGCATCCGCCCATCCCCGTCCGCTTCACCCTCCCCGAAGTCGGCCTCGTCACCCTCGTCATCGACGATGCCAACGGCCAGCGCGTGCGGAATCTCGTCTCCGAAACCCCGTTCCCCGCCGGCGAGAATACCGCGTGGTGGGATGGCAGCGACGACCTCCTCCGCGACACCGACGCCGCCGCGCACGGGCTCTATCATATTCCCACTCGCCTCGTCGAAGCCGGGAAATACACGGTGCGCGGCTTCTGGCGCAAGCCGCTGGAACTCCGCTACGAAATGAGCGTTTACTCGGCGGGAAAACCCGCCTGGGAAACCGCGGACGGCACCGGCTGCTGGATGACGAACCACACGCCCCCGACGAGCATGGCCCTCGTCCCCGGGGCGCGCACCGCCGACGGGCAGCCGCTCGTCATGATGGGCGCCTACGTTTCCGAAGGCGGCCACGGCCTGCAATGGGTGCGCGAGGATGGCACCAAGGTCGGCGGCCAAGGTCGCATCGGCGGCACGTGGACCGGCGCGCAGGCGCTCGCCGTCGATCTCGGCCCGAAGGCGAATCCCGAGCACCTCGTTTTCACCGCCGCGATCTGGGAAGGCGAATTGCTTCTCAATGCGAAGACGCGCGACTACCGCGACGCCAACATCGCGAAACTGCGGCTCGGCGACGACGCGAGGGAACCCGGAACGCCCGTCCTCGAAGGCTTCGACGGCGGGGAAAAGCGCTTCGTCCTCGGAGGAATCGCCGCCCGCGACGGGGTGCTCGTTTGTTCCCTTGTTAGACAAAACGAACTGCTTTTCATTGACATCGCGACGGGCAAGGAAGCGGGCCGTGTCCGCATCGCTTCCCCGAGTGGAATGGCTTTCGACACCGAAGGCCGCCTCCATGTCCTCAGCGAGGGACGCCTTCTTCTTCTCGAGGCCACGAACGCCGGATCGCGACCTGAGGTTCTCATCGCCGCTGGATTGGAAGACCCGCGCCACCTCGCCATCGGGGGCGAAGGCGGCGCGACCCGCTATTTCATCAGTGACCGCGGAAAAGGCCACGTCGTCCGCGTCTTCGATGCGAAAGGAAAACAATCCCACGTCATCGGCGAGCCCGGCGGCCCCGAACTCGGCCCCTACAATCCGAAGCGCATGCGCGAGCCGAACGGCCTCGCCCTCGACAGCCGGGGCCAACTCTGGGTCGCGGAAGCCGACTTCCACCTCAAACGCGTCAGCCTCTGGAAGACCGACGGCGCCTTCGTCCGCGCCTTCTACGGCCCCGCCGAATACGGCGGCGGCGGTACGCTCGACCCGGTGGATCCCAACCGTTTCTTCTACAAGGGCCTCGAATTCAAACTCGACTGGAAGGCGGGCACCGACGCCCTGACCCGCGTCTATTTCAAGGCCGACGAATCCCTGCGCTCCCACTACGGCCCTTACTCCCCTGACACGCCGCACTATCCCGGATCGCAGAACGGCGCGCGCTACTTCAGCAGCAGCTACACCTGGAACCCGACCGGCGGAGCACCCGCTGTCTTCCTCTGGCGGGACGGGGAAATCGCCGCCACTCTCGTCGCCGGACTCGGCTCCGCCTACGATCCCGCCTTCCTCAGGACGGAGCCTTTCCGCCAATGCTGGCCCGAAGGCATCGAACCCAAGAACGACAACCGGCACCAACATCCCGTCTTCTTCACCTGGAGCGACCGCAATGGCGACGGAAGCCCGCAACCTGAGGAAGTCCGGATGCGCAAGGTCGCGACGGGGGGAATCACCCTCATGGACGACCTCAGCGCCGTCCTCGCCCGCTACGACGGCAAGGCCGTCCGCCTCGCGCCCGCCCTCGCCGAGGGAGTTCCGGATTACGAAGCGGCGGATCCGGAAACGCTCGTCGAAGGCGCGCAGGTACCGGCCTCTTCCGGCGGCGACCAAGCCCTCACTGGAGCCGACGGCTGGACTATCCTCACGAACGCGCCCGAACCCTTCTCGAACTACGGCCTCGGCGGCGCGCGCGGAGGCAAAGCACTCTGGACGTATCCCAGCCTTTGGCCCGGACTCCACGCCAGCCACGAGGCCGCCGTTCCCGACCGTCCCGGCATGATCGTCGGCCACACCCGCCTCCTCGGCGGATGGGTCACTCCGCCCGGCGAGGGCGGCCCGATGTTCTGCGTAAACGGCAACATGGGAAACATGTATCTCCTCACCGCCGACGGTCTCTTCGTCGCCACTCTCTTTCATGACATCCGTCTCCGCCCCAACTGGTCCATGCCCCGCGCCGAGCGCAACATGGACGTCTCCGACCTCTCGCTCCACGACGAGAACTTCTGGCCGAGCATCACCCAGACCGCCGACGGGCGTGTCTTCCTCGTCAACGGCAGCCGCACCAGCCTCGTCCGCGTCGACGGCCTCGATTCCATCCGC
>JAHEDC010000155.1 GCA_024641425.1 Verrucomicrobiales bacterium
ACCACCGCCGCGTTCCTCGATGCCTTCGACTTCGATGCCGGCGAAGGTGAGGAGGTCGTCGAGTTCGCGGGTCGTCTTCCCGGCGAGGTCGAGGTGGTCGTTGAGCCAGTTAAGGGAGACTTTCATGGAGGAAAGTTTTCAGTTTTCGGTTTTCAGTTTGCAGCGACTGAGGATCAGGCGAACTGGCGGAGGAAGCGGGCGTCGTTCTCGATGAGGTGGCGGATGTCGGTGATGCCCCACTGGATCATGGCGAGGCGGTCAAGGCCGAGTCCGAAAGCAAAGCCGGTGACCTTGTCGGGATGGAAGGCGTCGTCGCCGCGAACCTTCGAGACGGCTTCGAAGACGGCGGGATCGACCATGCCGCAGCCGGCGATCTCGATCCACTTGCCATTCATGCTGAGATCAACCTCGAAGCTGGGTTCGGTAAAGGGGAAGAAGTGCGGGCGAAAGCGGACGTCGGTGGAATCACCGAAGGTGGCCTTGAGGAAATACTCGAGCGTGCCCTTGAGGTCGGCGAGGGTGACGGTTTCGGCAACGTAGAGACCCTCGATCTGGTTGAAGGCGCTGAGGTGAGTGGCGTCGATCTCATCGCGACGGAAGGCGCTGCCCGGCGCGATGATGCGCACGGGAGGGGGAGTCGTTTCCATCGTGCGGATCTGCACGGACGACGTATGCGTGCGGAGGAGGCGGCCGTCTTCGAAATAAAAGGTATCCGACTCATTCCGCGCCGGGTGGTCGGCAGGGGTGTTGAGGGCGTCGAAGCAATGCCACTCGGTTTCGATCTCGGGCCCTTGGGCGAGGGCGAAGCCGAGGCGGCGCAGCGTGCGGATGGCGCGATCGAGGATTTGGGAAACAGGATGGCGCGTGCCGACAAAGGAAGGCGTGCCGGGCAGGGTGGGGTCGATGCCCGTCACGACCTCCGCGTCGCGGGCGGCGACGAGAGCTTCCTGGCGGGACTCGAGCGCGGATGTAATCGCGACGCGCACCTCATTGAGCTTTTTCCCGACGAGGGGTCTCTGCTCGGCGGAGAGATCCTTCATCCCGGCGCCGGCCACGGTGAGGCGGCCTTTTTTGCCGAGATAGCGGACGCGGAATTCCTCAAGGGCCGATTCGCCGGAAAGGCCTTCGATTTCCGTGAGGGCGTCGCGTTGGATGGTATCAAGTTCCTGTTCCACCGGGGAAGGGGGGGAGGGGTTGAAAAGAAAAAACCCGCGCGGATGGATAACGGAGACGATTCCGGAGGGTCCGGTCACGCGTCCGCGCCAGCCGCGCGGGATAGGGAAGAATTCGGAAAGAAGCGGCCTCCGGACTAACCGGCGACAGCAGCCTGGGCTTTTTTCTCCGAGCCGGCCTTCGCCTGCGCGACCAACTCGTCAAAGGCGGCGGCGTCGGTGATGGCGAGATCGGAAAGCACCTTGCGGTCGAGTTCGACCCCGAGGAATTTCAGGCCTTCCATGAAGCGGCTGTAGGTCATGCCTTGGGCACGGACAGCGGCATTGATCCGCTGCACCCACAGATTGCGGAAGGAACGCTTCCGGTTCTTGCGGTCGCGATAGGCGTATTGCTTCGCCTTGAAGAGGGCGTCTTTCGCGTAGCGGTAGTTTTTGGAACGGAATCCACGGAAACCTTTGGTTTCCTTGAGGACACGTCTGCGTCTCCGACGACTGGCGGCGGAATTGGTTGCTCTGGGCATTTTCTATTGGGTGCTGAACAGGCTGTTTTGCTTCTTTGGACTTCACGATCTCACCGGTTCAATAAGGCCCCGCTTTCAGAGTGCGGAGCCAGACCGTGTAGTCATTGGGTTCTAGAAAAGCGGTGCTTCCTTGCGAGGGGATCGTGGGGAGCAGGCGCTGGTCGCGACCACCGTGGGGTGATCAGGCATGGGGCATACACTTCAGGAGGCGCGGAACATCGGCGGCGGCGACGACGGCGACTTTGCCGAGGTTGCGCTTCCGCTTCCGGTTCTTGCACTCCGCGAGGTGACGCTTGCCTTGCTTGCGACGCAGCAGCTTGCCGGTGCCCGTTTTCTTAAAACGCTTGGTCACGGCTTTTCTCGTTTTGGTTTTTCCATTGCTGGCCATAGGGACGCGAATCTTACGCGACTTCCCCTCTTTGGCAACGGATTTTCTGAGTTCCTTTAGCGCTTCCCCGGTGGGCGGAAAATCGTGGTTATCCCTGTAACGTGGAGGACTCGGAGGGCTGTCGCTCGCTTTCTGTGTCGCCGTCGAAAACTGGTTCCATTTTGAGAGGGGAGGCCACGGCCGATTATCAGGCGTCGCTTTCAAAGTTGAGAAAAATTCAATAAAAAGGAAAATTACGCTTTGAGAATCTATTCAGGGTTGCTAAAGGTTTGGGTTTATTAAGCATTTTATTCCGGATTTATTTGCAATGTCGGGGGATTGTCGCCGTGATATTCTAAAGGATTCGGGATAATAAAGGGTAATCGTTGCGGAGCAGCGGAATGCTTGATGCCTCACTCACTCACTCACACCGGAAAGCCATAAATTCCATCGATTACAACCCTCCCGGTTCTCGGGCGACGCAAGGGGATCAGCCGCTTGAGCTTCTGCAGACGGTCAATGACCGCTTGCGGAGGTTGCTCGATCTTGTCACAGACGGTGCCCTGGTGATCGAGACGGCACCGCTTCGCGAACCGGGGCCAAAGGTGCTTTTCGCGAATCGGGCGGCCGGGCGACTCACCGGATACTCCCGGGAGAACCTTCAGGGATGCGCGCTGGGGCGGCTGATCGATGCGGAGGGGCTGGAGGATTTCTTCTACCGTCTGCCGCGCGCCGCCAATCGGCATGGCGTTACGTTCGAGATGGAGGCGTCCCTTTTCTGTTCCGATGGTGCGCGCAAGGAATGTTCCTGGCGACTGCGGGCGGTGGCGAATAGCTCGGGGGTAGCCGAGCATTTTCTGCTTTCAATCGTCGAACTGCCGGAATCGGGGGCATGGGAAGGGGAGTCGCCGAGGATCCTTGAAGGCGCGGGGCAGGGAAACCCGTCAAAGGCCCCCGAATGGTCGGGTCGCCTGTCGGGAGGCGAAGCCAAGAAGATCGAAGGACTCGGAGAGGGCTTTCCGGAGGATGCCGTCGATATCGGGCCCGAAGCCGGGACGTTGGATTATTTCGTCGAGGACACCGCAAACCCTCAGGAGGAAGGTGATTTCGATTCCGGGGAGGTCATCCAAGTCACCGTCATCGACGATGACGGCGAAGGTGAGGAGAGGGATGTGGAGAGCCTCCATCTTGAGCGGAGCAAGATGGAATCGCTTGCCTTGGTGGCGAGTGGAATCGCGCATGATTTCAACAACGTGCTCACTTCCGTCATCGCGAATCTTTCCCTGGCGAAACTCGACAGCACGCTGGGGACGGAATTGCGCGAGCACATCGACGATGCCGCCTCGGCAGCCGAGAACGCGAAGCATCTCACGGAACAACTCCTTGCCTTTGCCCGCGGCGGACGGGCGGAGAAGCGCCATCGCGTCGATGTGGGAGCGTTGCTCCGGGACGCGGTTCGCCTCTCCACCTATGGGGCGAGCGTGCGCTGCGACCTCAATATCGCCTCGCCCCTCTGGTCGGCCGAAATTGATGCGACGCAGATCACCCAGGTGATCAACAACCTTCTCATCAATGCCCGGCAGGCGATGCGCGACTCGGGTGTCGTGCAGGCAAATCTTGAGAATATCGAACTCACCGACAAGACGCCGCTGGATCTCGTTCCCGGAAAGTATCTCCGGCTCAAGGTCGTGGATCATGGTTGTGGCATCCCGAAGGATAACCTCGCGAAGATCTTCGATCCGTTTTTCACGACGAAGAAATCGGGCACCGGTCTCGGGCTTGCCACCTGCCAGTCTATCGTCAAGAAGCATGGCGGAGTGATTGCCGTGGAGTCGCATGTGGGCGTTGGGACGGAATTCAGTGTCTATCTGCCAGCCACCGGGTGCATCAGCGAGAAGCGAGCCGACGATGGGGACCGGAAAGTCTACGAGGGCGAGGGAACGGTGCTGGTCGTGGACGATCAGGATGATGTGCGCGCTGTCGCGTCGGCCATGCTTCGCCGTCTGGGATATGATGTCGTGGGCGTGAGGGACGGCGAGGAAGCGGTGAGGGTCTATCGCCGCCGGATGAACGAAGGGAAGCCTTTTTCCTGTGTGATCATGGATATGACTTTGCCGGGGGGCATCAGCGGCAGGGAAACGGTGGAGGAGATCCACAAGCACGATCCCTTCGCGATCGCGATCGCCTCGAGCGGGTATTTCGATGATCATGCGGGAGACGACTGTGCCCGTGAGGGGTTTGCGGGCGTTCTTTGCAAGCCCTACGACTTGGAGCAACTTTCGCTGGCTTTGCACAAGGTGCTTCATGGGAGCGGGAACTGAGGGATGGGAGGGGGGCAAGGGCGGCCAGCAAAACGCTTCTTGTGCGATCTGACTGCCGGTGGTCAATTCGAGGAGCCTGATGAAGAGCCTCCGCACCTTAGTCAACGCAATCGCCTCCTGCGGCTCCCTTTGCGCGCCGCTTCTCTCCCTCGCGGAGGAGGAGCGGGTCGACTTTCAGCGCCAGATCCGGCCGCTGCTTTCGGCGAACTGTTTTTACTGCCATGGGCCAGAAGACGAGCACCGGGAGGCGAAATTGCGTCTGGATGACCCGGTAGCGGCGACGGCGGAGGTCATCGTGCCGGGCAAGCCGGAAGAGAGCGAGATTATGTTCCGGCTCCGCAGCGCCGATCCGGACAAGATCATGCCGCCGCCTGATTCGGGAAAATCGCTGCAGCGGGAGGAAATCGAGCTTATCCGACAGTGGATTGGAGAGGGGGCCGAATATAAGGAGCATTGGGCGTTTGTCCCTCCGGTGCGGGGGAAAGTGCCACTGCCGACGGGCGCGGTCTGGGTGCGCAATCCGATCGATGCCTTTGTGCTGAAGCGTTTAGAGAAGGAGGGGCTCACGCCATCACCCGAGGCTGATTCGATGACATTGCGTCGACGGTTGGGTTTCGACCTCATCGGATTGCCTCCTTCGCCCGAGGAGATGGACGAAAATGCGTCCCACGCGGATGCGGTCGGCCGCCTGTTGAATTCGCCCGCCTACGGCGAGCATTGGGCACGGATGTGGCTGGATGCCGCGCGCTACGCCGACTCGAACGGCTACGAGAAGGATTCGCCGCGCGAGGCGTGGTTCTACCGGGACTGGGTAATCCGGTCCCTCAACGACGACATGCCCTACGACCGATTCGTGATCGAGCAGATCGCGGGCGACCTGTTGCCTGATGCCACGCAGGAGCAGATTGTCGCGACGGGATTCTTGCGCAACTCGATGATCAACGAGGAGGGGGGGGCGGATCCGGAACAATTCCGGGTGGAAGCCATGTTTGACCGGATGGACGCGATCGGGAAGGGCGTTCTCGGGCTCACCGTGCGGTGCGCGCAGTGTCATTCGCATAAGTTTGACCCGATCAAACACGAGGACTACTACGCGATGTTCGCGTTCTTGAACAATAGCGCCGAGGGATCGATCACGGTCTACTCGGATGAGCAGCAAAGGGAGCGGGATCAGGTGCTTGAAGGAGTGCGTATGATCGAGAGTGAACTCCGGGCCCGGCATCCCGACTGGGAAACTCGCATGACGCGATGGGAGGCGGAAGTAAAGGCCGCGCCGCTCACGGAATGGAAGGTTCTCCCCCTCACTCCCAATGATACCGCCGCCGGCGGACAGAAATTTCTTCCACAGGAGGACGGCTCGTATCTCGCCCAGGGTTACTCGCCCTCCAAGTCGACGCCGGTCTTCCAGGCGCGCAATCCGCTTGCGGAAGTGACGGCATTCCGCCTGGAGGCGCTCCGTGATGCGAACCTTCCGAGGCAGGGGCCGGGGCGTTCAATGACGGGAATGTTCGCGCTGACGGAATTCGAGGTTGGGACGCGCCCATTGGACGGCAAGGAATCGGGATTCGAAAAGCGGCCTCTCGCGGAGGCGACCGCCGATGTCTCGCCGCCCACGCGACCGATCGATCCCTATTTCGTGGATCCGAAAGGGAAGGAAAAGGAGAAGCGGGTCGAGGGGCCGATCGAGTATGCCATCGATGGAAAGGCGGACACGGCGTGGAGCATCGATGTCGGTGCCGGGCGGCGCAATGTCTCGCGACAGGCGGTCTTCCGGCTGGAGAAGCCGCTCGCACTTGCGGAGGCGGGGGAGTTGGAGATCGCGCTTTCCCACCAGCACGGAGGGTACAACAACAACGACAATTATTCGCGGGGCGTCGGCCGCTTCCGGATCTCGGTGACGGATGATCCGTTTGCGAAGGCTGATCTGGTGCCGCCGGAGGTGCGTGCGATCCTCGCCATTCCCCGGGAGCAGCGGACGGGAGAGCAGGCGGGGAGTGTCTTCGCTTACTGGCGAACGACGGTGCCGGAATTCGCGGAAGCCAATGCAAAGATCGACGCGCTGTATGCCGACTATCCGGATGGGCATGCCCAGTTTGTTCTCAACGAGCTTTCCCCGGCGAGAAAGACGCATTTGCTTGGGCGTGGCGATTTCCTCAGTCCGAAGGAGGAGGTGGCGCCTGGGGTGCCCTCGTTCCTGCATCCGCTGCCGGAGGGAGCGCCGCACGACCGACTCGCCTTCGCGCGGTGGCTTGTCGCGCGGGATTCGCCGACGGCGGCGCGGAGCATCGTGAATCGCGTCTGGCAGGGATACTTCGGAATCGGCCTTGTCTCGACGAGCGAGGATCTGGGTTCGCAGGGGGAGATGCCGTCGCACCCCGAGTTACTCGACTGGCTGGCTGTCGAATTCATGGAGAATGGATGGAGTCTCAAACACCTTCACCGGCTTATCGTCATGTCGGCGACTTATCGGCAGAGTTCGCGGGTTACCCGGGAGTTGCAGGAACTGGATCCGGAAAACCGCCTGCTCGCCCGTGGTGCACGCTTCCGATTGGGAGCGGAAGCGGTGCGCGATGGAGCGCTTCTGGCCAGCGGATTGCTGAAGCGCAAGGTGGGAGGTCCGAGCGTGCATCCGCCGGCACCCCGTTTTCTCTTCGAACCGCCCGCGAGCTACGGATACAAGACATGGGATGAGGACACGGGCCCGGACCGTTACCGGCGTGCGCTCTACACCTTCCAGTTCCGTTCGGCCCAGTACCCCGGCCAGCAGGTTTTCGACGCCCCGACCGGCGAGGTCTCCTGCGTGCGGAGACCGATATCGAACACGCCGCTCCAGGCGCTGACGACGCTCAACGAGCCGCTCTTCTTCGAGTGCGCGCGTGCGCTGGCTTCGAGGACGTTACGCGAAGGTGGGGCGGACGATGCGGCGAGGCTCGACTACGCGTTCCGTCGCTGCCTTACGCGACCGCCGGAACCCGAGGAAAGCGCCACCCTTCTCGGACTCCTGCAGAAGCAACGGGAACGCCTTGCCGCCGGAGCTCTTGATGCGGCGAAACTCGCGGGAAAAACCGACGGAGCGGTCGCCGAAACGGCGGCTTGGGTCGCGGTGGCCCGTGTTCTCCTGAATCTCGACGAGACCCTGACAAAGCAATAATCCTCCCATGAACTGTCCGTCCCATTTTCCCCGATTCGAATCGCCGCGCGAGATTAGTCGGCGGTGGTTTCTCAAGCACTGCGGTGTGGGTCTCGGTGGGATCGCGCTCGGCGGGCTGCTGGCCCGCGATGGATTCGGCGCTGGCACCCCAGATCCGCTGGCCCTGCGGCGGCCGCATTTCGCGCCCAAGGCGAAACGGATCCTCTATCTCTTCATGGCGGGGGCCCCGAGTCAGTTGGAGATGCTCGATCACAAGCCGAAGCTGGCGGAGTTCGACGGGACCTTACCGCCCGCGAGTCTGCTTGAAGGTTACCGCGCCGCCTTTATTGACCCGAACTCGAAGCTGATGGGGCCGAAGTTCGCGTTCGCCCGGCATGGCCGGAGCGGAGCGGAGATATCGGAGCTCCTGCCGCATCTGGCGAAGGTGGCCGACGACATCGCCATCGTGAAGTCGATGACGACTGACGCCTTCAACCACGCGCCGGCCCAGATTCTCATGAATACCGGCACGCAGCAGTTCGGAAAACCGAGCCTGGGGGCCTGGACTCTCTACGGACTAGGCAGCGAAAGCCAGAATCTGCCCGGCTATGTCGTGCTCAGCACCGGGACGAAAGGCCCGAGTGGGGGGAACTCGAACTTTGGGAGCGGGTTCCTCCCGAGCGTCTACCAAGGCGTGCAGTTCCGTTCGTCCGGTGACCCCGTGCTCTATCTATCCCATCCGGAAGGAATCGATAACGAACTCCAGCGCGACACGCTCGATGCCATCGCCTCCCTGAACCGTCGGCACCTCGGGCGGTGGGGTGATCCCGAGATCGCGACGCGCATCAATGCCTACGAGATGGCGTTTCGCATGCAGGCGAGCGCGCCCGAGTTGATGGATCTCAGGGGCGAGTCCGCGCGCACGCTGGATCTCTACGGAGCGAAGCCGGGCACGCCGTCGTTCGCGAACAGCTGCCTTCTTGCCCGACGGATGATTGAGCGCGGAGTACGCTTCGTCCAGATTTTCCACGAGGCCTGGGATCAGCATGGCAATCTGGTCAAGGATCTGAAGAAGAACTGCCTTGATACCGACCAGGCCTGCGCCGCCCTCGTGACCGATCTCAAGGAACGCGGGCTGCTTGAGGATACGCTCGTCATCTGGGGCGGCGAATTCGGGCGCACGCCGATGGTGCAGGGGAATACCGCCGATGGACGCGACCACCATCCGGATGCTTTTTCGATCTGGATGGCGGGCGGGGGAATCAAGCCGGGAATCACCCATGGGAACAGCGACGAACTGGGCTTCAAGGCGGTCGAGGACAAGGTGCATGTCCGCGATCTTCACGCCACGATTTTGAACCAGCTCGGTTTCGACTTCCGACGCTTCAGTTATCCCTTCCAGGGACTCGACCAGCGGTTGACCGGAGTGGAGCCGGCGCGGGTTGTTCGGGAGTTGCTGGCTTAGGAGAGGATCGGATTCACGACCTGCCCGTGGACGTCGGTGAGGCGGAAGTAGCGGCCCTGGAACTTGTAGGTGAGGCGTTCGTGATCAAGGCCCATTTGGTCGAGAATCGTGGCGTGGAGGTCATGCACGTGGACGGGATTCTCGGTCACGTTGTAGCAGAAGTCATCGGTGGCTCCGTAGGTGAATCCCCTGCGGATGCCCGCTCCGGCCAACCAAAGGGTGAAGCAGCGCGGGTGGTGGTCGCGCCCGTAGGTTTCCTTGTTGAGGGTGCCCTGGCAATAGGTGGTGCGCCCGAATTCACCGCCCCAGACGACGAGGGTGTCGTCGAGGAGCCCGCGTTGCTCGAGATCCTTCACGAGGGCGGCGGACGGTTGGTCGGTGTCCTTGCACTGGCCGGGCAATTGCTTCGGCAGGGTGAAGTGCTGGTCCCAGCCCATGTGGAAGAGCTGGATGAAACGCACGTCGCGCTCGGCGAGGCGGCGGGCGATGAGGCAGTTGTAGGCGTAACTGCCACGGGTGCGGACGTCGGGGCCGTACATGGCGAGGATGGATTCCGGCTCGTCGGAAAGGTCGCTCAGTTCGGGCACCGAGGCCTGCATGCGGTAGGCGAGTTCGTAGGCCTTGATCCGGGCCTCGATCTGAGGATCGCCCTGGACGGCGTGGTGCGAGGCGTTGGCCTCGCCGAGTCGGTCGAGCCAGCGGCGGCGGGCGTTGCGGTCCATGCTGGCGGGGTTTTTCAAATAGAGAACGGGCTCGCCGACGCTCATGAATTTGACCCCGGCATACTCGGTGGGAAGAAAGCCGCTGCCCCAGAGGCGGTCGTAGAGCGGCTGGCAATTCGGGCGTCCGCTCCCGCGTGAAACCATGGCGACGAAGGACGGGAGATCGTTGTTTTCCGAACCGAGGCCGTAGGAAAGCCACGAGCCCATGCTGGGCCGACCGGCGAGCTGGTGGCCGGTCTGGAAGAAGGTGATGGCCGGGTCGTGGTTGATGTGGTCGGTCTGCATGGACTTGATGTAGGTGACCTTATCGGAAATGCCGGCAATGTGCGGGAGGAGGGAACTGACAGTGGCCCCGCTTTGGCCGTGCTTCTTGAAATCGTAAAACGAACCCGCGATGGGAAAGCTCTTCTGCCCGGCGGTCATGCCGGTCTTGCGCTCGTTCATGTCGACCTTTGACGCCAGTTCCTGTCCGTTGAATTCGCGGAGCAACGGCTTCTCGTCGAAGAGATCCTGCTGGGAAGGCGCGCCGCTCTGGAAGAGGTAGATGACGCGCTTGGCCTTGCCGGAATGATGCGGTTTTCCGCCGAGCGTTCCGAGGTGGTTGCCTCCGAAAACAGAATCCTCGGCAAGGAGGGAGGCCAACGCGGCGGTGCCGATGCCGGCGGCCGACCGACCGAAGAAATGCCGACGGTTAAGGGAGAGTTTCGATTCGAGAAGAGGATCCATGCGGAGGCGCGGGTTATTCGACGTGGAGGAAGCGGTCGAGGTTGAGCGCGAGGTGGGCGGCGGCGGTGAAGGCGGCGTGCTCGACGGGATCAAGCGTGGTATCGCGGGCGGATTCGCCAACGGAGAGGAAGGCCGTGGCGGCGGCGGGATCGGTCGCGAACGTTCGGTGGAAGTCGTCGTAGGTTTCGCGCAAAGCTTTGTGTTCGGCGGCGGTGGGGGCAACGCCGAGGGCGAGGCGAAATCCGAAATCGAGCCGGGCATCGACGTCCGGGCCGGCTTCGCGCAGCATCCGCTCGGCGAGGGCGCGGGCGGCTTCGACGAAGGTCTCGTCGTTCATGAGCACGAGGGCCTGAAGCGGCGTGTTGGTGGCATTGCGGGCGACGGAGCAGTATTCGCGCGTCGCGGCGTCGAAGATGAGGAGGCGGGGCGGATTGACGGCGCGTTTCCAGTATGTGTAAAGGCTACGACGGTAAAGATCCGCGCCCTTGCTGGTGTCGTAGCGGGTGCCCTGGTTGGCGGCGACGACTTCCCAGAGTCCGTCCGGCTGGTACGGTTTCACCGGCGGGCCGCCGAGGGTTTCGTTGAGCAGACCGGAGGCGGCAAGGGCGCTGTCGCGGATTGAACCGCCGTCGAGACGGAAGCGCGGCCCGCGGGCGAGGAGCGCGTTTTCCGGATCGCGCTCGAACATCGCGGGAGCGGCTTCCGAGCTTTGCCGCCAGGTGGCGCTGGTCAGGATCATCCGGTGCAGGCGTTTCAAATTCCAGCCGTGCTCCATGAAATCGACGGCGAGCCAGTCGAGGAGTTCGGGATGGCTCGGCGCGGAGCCCTGGAGGCCGAAGTTGTCGGCCGTCTTGACGAGGCCGCGTCCGAAGTGCTGCTGCCAGACGCGGTTGACGGTGACGCGGGCCCCGAGGGGGTTGGCCGGCGAAGTGAGCCAGCGGGCGAGTTCGAGGCGGTCTTTCGGTTGGGTGCCGCCTGGGTCGAGAGCTCTCGGCACCCCGCGGGTGAGGAGTTCGGTTTTGTCGGGGTTCGTGTACTGCCCGCGATCGAGGCGATAGGTGGGCATGGGCTCGGCGGCCTCGTTCATGACGAGAACGTTCACCTCGTTGATCTTGGAGGCCTTCTCCAGGGCGGCGAGTTCGTCCGCAAGGCTACGGATCCGCGGATCCGTGCGCTGGTAGGTTGAACGCAGAAGTTCAAGCTCCGCCTTCCTGCGCTTTTTGGCCGGTGTTTCGAGGGCGGCGATGACCGGTGAGATGCCCTTCGGATCTCCCACGGTTTCGGAGAGTGTTAGTCGGAAGCGACCGAGGTTGTGATCGGCGAAGGTGGACGCGTGTTCGAGTTCGACGACGAGGTGCGCGTCGGCGGGCAGCGCGAGCGGATCGCGGAGTTCGAGCACCGCCGTCATCGCACCCATGTTTTCCTCGAAGCCACCGGCGGCCCAGCCGGTCGAAATCTTGCCGTCGACGAGGGCGGCGACCGGATAGCCGGACTGGCTGTGGTTGGCGCTGGCCCGCGCGAAGGGGACCGGTGTGTTCTTTCCGTTGGCATCGCGAAGGAAAAGCCGTAGTTCGCTGAGGACGAAGTTCCCGTTCACGCTCCGGGCAAGGCGAAGCGGAGCGCTCAAGGTGGCATCGGGGATCGCTTCGATCCGCACGGACGCGAGGGAGTGGAGAGCGGCCGGCGGCTGGACGTCGAGGGTGTAGGTGCTGCCTGCGCCGACCTTGGCGCGCTGGAGGAAGGAACCGTCGGGCTGCTTCTCCAGGATGACCTTCGCGGTCGCGCTGGCGGTGGCTTCACCGGTGAGCCAAACGGGATCCTTCAACGCGCGGTGCTCGGCGAGAACCTTGGTTTCCCAGGCCGGTTGGCCACCGGTGCCGAGCGCGGACCGTGCCTTCGCGAGTTCTTCGCGCAGCGTGGCGAGACGCCCGG
>JAHEDC010000623.1 GCA_024641425.1 Verrucomicrobiales bacterium
CGCTCTTCATGGAGAAATGCGGCGGTTGCCACGGCGATGCGGCGAAGAAGATCAAGGGGGACTTCGATATGCGGAGCCGCGAGGGATTGCTCCGGGGCGGGGAATCGGGGCACCCGGCACTCGTGCCCGGGAAGCCCGAAGAAAGCCGGCTTTTCGTTTCGGTGACGTGGCGGGATGCGGATTTGGAAATGCCGCCGAAGGAGAACGACCGGCTGAACGAGGATCAGATCGCGGATCTTCGGGCGTGGATCGAGGCGGGCGCGCCGTGGCCCGAGGAGCGCGTCGCCATGGCGGAGGGCCCGGTGGGGAGCTGGACGGAACCGGATGACGACGGCAAGGTGCGCGTGGTGACGAGTGGCGGACAAAGCGATGTCTGGACGACACGGGCTTATGATCCGGCGACCTTGTGGGCATACAAGGCGCGCAAAGTGGGTGCTCCTCCCGCGGAAGGACACCCCATCGATGCCTTCATCGACGCGAAACTCACCGAGCAGGGAATGGCACCCGCGCCCCCGGCGGACGGGCCGACCCTGGCGCGGCGGCTGGCCTACACGCTCACCGGGCTGCCGCCGAGCGAGGCCCAGTGGGAGCAGGATTACGAAGGGCTTCTCGACGGGCTGCTAGCCAGTCCGCGCTACGGGGAGCGGATGGCGCAGAACTGGCTGGACGTCACGCGCTACGCGGACAGCAACGGCTATTCCCGTGACGACGAGCGTCCGGACGCGCACACGTATCGCACCTACGTCATCGAGAGTTTCAACGGGGACAAGCCCTTCGACCGTTTTGTCCGTGAGCAGATCGCGGGAGATGAACTCGGGCTCGCCGGACAGGAGGCGCTGGCCTTCCTGTGGATGGGGCCATGGGAAATGACGGCGATGACTTCGGCGGCGGTCGCGCGCCAGATGTGGCTGGACGACGTGGTGAACAGCGTCGGGGTGACCTTTCTCGGGCAGGAATTGCGTTGCGCGAAATGTCATGATCACAAATTCGACCCGATCCCGACGCGCGACTACTACGCGCTGCACGCCGTTTTCGCGGGCACGCGGCACCATGTGAAGGAGGGGATGTTCCGCATCGAGGCCCAGAATCCGGAAAAGATCGCGATCCTAGCCGGCGGGAATCTGGAAGCGGCGGGTGAGACGGTGGAGCCGGGCTTCCTGAGCGCGGTGTCGCTGACGGGAGACGTTGAGGTTGGAGCGGCGCGCCGGGCGGCATTGGCGAACTGGATCGCGGCTCCCGGGAATCCGCTGACGGCGCGCGTTCTGGTCAACCGAGTCTGGCAATGGCACTTCGGGCGGGGAATCGTGGCGACGCCGAACGCCTTCGGGGCGATCGGCTCTCCGCCGAGCCATCCGGAGTTGCTCGATTGGCTGGCGGAGTGGTTCGTGGCGAACGGCTGGTCGATCCGGAAGTTGAACCGGCTGATTCTGACGAGCGCGGCCTACCGGCGGAGCACGGCCCATCCCTCGATGGCGAAGGTGCGGGAAATCGATCCCGAGGGGAAATGGCTCGCTTCGTTCCGTCCGCGTCGGCTGAGCGCGGAGGAGATTCGCGATAGCATGTTGGTGGCCTCCGGGGAACTGGTCGAGCGGGTTGGCGGGCACGGCTTCCGTGCGGAGATCAACTGGGAAGTCGCCTTCCAGCCCCGGCTTGGGATGGGAGGAATCGTGCCACCGTGGCAGCCCGATCCGAAGAAGGCGGATCGAAACCGGCGTTCGCTCTACGCGATGCGGGTGCGCAATCTCGGCTATCCGCTGATGGAGGTGCTGAACCTGCCTTCGAGCGATTTTTCCTGCGAGCGTCGGGACGAAACGACGGTCGTCACCCAGGCCTTCTCGCTCTTTCACGGGGACTTCGCCAACGCACGGGCGCTCGCGGTCGCGGAGCGGGCCTCGCGGGAGGCGCCCGGAGATCTGGCCGCGCAGGTCGGACGCGTTTTCGAGCGTGTCCTGGCGCGGCCTCCGAGCGCGGACGAAAGCGCCCGCTCGGTCGCGCATGTGGAGGAGCGGCTCGTCCACCATCGCGCGCATCCTCCGGAGGAGAACGCGCTGCCCACGGAAATCACCTTGTCGAACGTGGTCGAGAAGACCGGCGAGCCGGCCTCCACGACTTTCCAGCTCGATAACCTCAAGGTCTACGAGCGCGACGTGCAGCCCTGGGAAGTGCCCGCCGAAACCCGCGCGCTCGCGGAACTCGCGCTCGTCCTTCTCAATAGCAGCGAATTCCTCCACGTTTACTAAGAGAAGATGCCGTCTCCTTTCCTTCCTCGCCGTGACTTTCTCTTCGGACTGGGTGCCACCCTTGGCACCGCGGCCCTCAATGGCATCCTCCGCGCGGAAGAGAACCCGCTCGCCCCGAAAAGCCGGCACCATCCGGCGAAGGCGAAGCGCTGCATCTTCATCTACCTCGAGGGCGGGCCGAGCCACATCGATACCTTCGATCCCAAGCCCGCGCTGGCGAAGCGCGATGGCGAGGAGTTCAAGAACACGGACCGCTTCACCTCGGCCATGGCACAGGGAGACCGACGCTATGTGGGCACGCCCTATGGGTTCCGGCAGACCGGGAAGTCCGGACTCTGGATGAGCGATCCCTGGCAGCACCTCGCGGGCGTGGCGGACGAGCTTTGCATCTATCGCGGCTGTCAGGGGGAATCGGTGAACCATCCTACGGCCAACCTCCAAATGAATACCGGGAATCGTCTTGGAGGCGATCCCGGAATGGGGGCGTGGGTCGGCTATGGCCTCGGCACCGAGAACGCGAATCTTCCGAGCTTCATGGTTCTGCCCGACGCCTACTATCCGCAGGGCGGTTCCGCGAACTGGTCGAATGGCTTTCTCCCCGCCCACTACCAGGGCACGCCCCTGCGTTCCACCGGCTCGCCGCTGCTGGATCTCTATCCGCCGAAAGGCGTGCCGCGCGCGGCCGAGCGGGCGAATCTCGACCTGCTGGCCACCTTCGAGCGCGAACATGCCGCGCGCCATCCCGAGCACGAGGCCCTGGCGGCGCGGATGCACCACTACGAGCTGATGTTCCGCATGCAGACCGAAGTCCCCGGCGTGCTCGACATCGAGGGCGAGGATGCGAAAACGAAGACGCTCTACGGCATTGGCGAAGCGAAGACCGATGCCTTCGGACGACGCTGTCTCCTTGCGCGGCGACTTGTCGAGAAGGGCGTCCGCTTCGTGCAGGCCTACTCGGTCGGCTGGGATTCCCACGACGACCTGAAGAACGCCCACGGCGCGCGTATTCTCGCCACCGACAAGCCGCTCGCCGGGCT
>JAHEDC010000624.1 GCA_024641425.1 Verrucomicrobiales bacterium
TGAAGATCGGAAGGAAGATCCACGGGCGGGACGCCCGCGCCACTTGGCGTGAAGCCGTATTCATTGAGCGAGAGTCCTTGTTTCAGGGCGAGCGAACGTAGGGCGACGTTGTGTTCCTTGGAGCCGGTGAAATACATCAGGGCGTATGGGAACTGTGAGTTGGAGACCGCGCGAAGGTCGCACTGGATGCCGTTCTTGAGGCGCACGGATGCCTTGGTCTCGCCACAGGCGATGACTGATTCGACTTGCGGCAGGGTGGTGAAGTCCTCGCAGACCAGCTTCGGCTCTTTGGTGGCGACGAGGAAATCGAGGTCATGCACGGTCTCCTTCGCACGGCGGAACGAACCGGCCACCGTGATCCGTGAGATTTCCGGATGCAGCCGCAGGGTGTCCAGGATCTCGGCCGCCAGCGGGCTCACGGTCCCTAACAGGAAACTTCCGGCGAATTGTTCGTGGCGGGCGATGGCATCGAGGATCTTCGCCTGGGTCTTCGCGCCGAAGCCCGGCAGCGTGGCGACTTTCCCGTGCTCGCACGCTTCCTTGAGCCGTTCCACGGAGGAGATTCCCAGCGCTTCGTGAAGCGCCTTCACTTTCTTCGGACCAAGGCCTTCAAGTTCGAAGAGATCGAACAAACCCGGCGGAAACTCCGCGCGGAGGTCCTGGTGAAATTTCAGGCCGCCGGTGGTGGCGAGTTCGTGGAGCTTGTCGCGCAGGGCCTCGCCGATGCCCTTGATGCCGTGCAGTTCGTTGTTGGCCGCGAGCGCGACGATTTCCCCGTCGAAGTTGCGGACGGTCTCCGCGCCATGGCGGTAGGCGCGCACCTTGAACGGGTTCTCGTCCTTCAATTCCAGCAGCAGGGCGATCTCTTCCAGCACGTCCGCCATTTCCTCACGCGTCATGGGCGGAGTTTCGCCAGGCGGGGAAACCCGGTCAAGCCGCAGGGTTTCACTGTGGGGGTTTCACGCGCGCTCCGGGTCACTCCCATGTGCGGCATCGCAAAGCTTCGGCGGCGGCGCGGGCTTCCGCGTCCTTCTTGCTCTTGCCCTTGCCAGTGGCCAGGACCTTGCCACGCCATGAAACCTCTGCCAGGAAGACGCGCCGGTGGTCGGGGCCGCTTTCGCTGATGATGCGGTAGTCAGGCGCCTGCGGATGGAGCGCCTGCAGGGATTCCTGTAACTCGCCTTTCGGGTTCCGCTCATCCGGGCTGGTGACCATGTTGCCGATTTCCGTCTCGAAGAGCCGGAGCACGAGTTCCTTCGCCTTTTCGGGGCCGGAGTCCAGATAGACCGCGCCGATCAGCGCCTCGAAGGCGTCCGCCAGGGTGGAAAGCCTGCGCCGGCCGCCGGTGGTCTCCTCGCCCTTTCCTAACAGCACATAGTCACCGAGATGGATGGCCATGGCGAAGCGGGCGAGCGCGCTGCGTGAAACGACGCGCGAGCGCAGCTTGGTGAGGCGGCCCTCGGTGAAGTCCGGGAACAACCTGAAGAGTTCCTGGGTGACGATGAGCTGGAGCACCGCGTCGCCGAGGAACTCCATGCGCTGGTTGTCAAAGTGCGGCCGCTGCGATTCGTAGGCGAGACTCGGATGCGTCAGCGCCTCCGCCAACAGCAACGAATTGCGAAACTTGTAATGAATCCGGCTCTCCAGCGGCTGCATCGGTCGATTTACTTGGTTTCTTCCTTCCCCTGCCGGATCTCACGCGGGTTTCCCGATGGGAAAGATGGGGTGATCGACGGGACTCGAACCCGCAACAACCAGAATCACAATCTGGGGCTCTACCATTGAACTACGACCACCGTTTGAAGGCGGGCGGCAGGGGTAAACGATGGCTGCGGGTTTTGCAAAGGGAAAAATGGGCCGCCAGCCGGGCCCGCCTTTCCAGACTTGGCAGAAACCTGCGGCAAGGCATTCTGTGCCCGCCCGTCATGATAAACAGCATTACCCGCCGCACTGTTCTGATTCTTTCCGTCATGCTGCTTTGTCAGTGCGGGGTGCCTGATCTGCCGCAGTGCCGGCGTGTGCCGGCGCATTCCCGCGCGCCATCCGCCACACTGCTTGCGGAGGCGCGCCGGAACTGGCAGATCCTCGGAAATCCATCCCGAAAAGCCGAGTGGCCACAGTCGCGCGCCGCTTACAATGACGCCGTCGCCAAACTGTTCGACCAGCTCCGCTGCGGCCCGGGCGGGTGGGACAGCCGTGCCTCCGCCATCGGAACCCGCATCGCTCCCGCCGGTCCGCTTGAAACCGATCTAGCCAATCTCGACGTCCTGTTTCCCGCCACGATGGTGAACGGCCGTGTGGTGCGCGAGCACAGGACCACCGATGGCATCGGCGTGCCGCTGGTCGGCTGGAGGAAAACCTCGCCCGTGGGGCAGCCGCGCGAGAAATTCCTGCTCCCCAACGGCCTGCCATATAACGTCACCGCCACGCTTGCGTTCGATGGTTCCGGCGCGCCCGTCTGGCATTTCACGAAACGCTGGATGCGGGACGAGTTGCGGATCGCGGGAGCCGCGCACACCCTCGCGGCGGACTGGTCCGCGCCCAACGCCTTCTACTGGCAGATGTGCGAGCTGGACGACCTCAAGATCCAGAACGTCATCCTGCCCGACCGTTTCCTTGAGGAGACCGGCGTGTATTTCGTCACTCCCTACGATCCGGATAAAATCCCCATCGTCTTCGTGCACGGCCTGGTTTCCAGTCCGGACGCCTTCAAGAACATGATCAACGCCCTCGCGCCCGAGCCGTGGTTCCGCGAGAACTATCAGATCTGGTTGTATAACTATCCGACGGGTAGCCCGTGGATCCTCAGCGCCATGAGCTTCCGGGAGAAAATGCGCGAGGCTTGCGATTACGCCCGCACGCGGGGGGGCGAGGCAAACCTCGACCGCATGGTCGTCGTCGCCCACTCGATGGGCGGCCTGCTCACCCGCGCCAGCGTCACCAATCCGGAGCGCGTGATGTATGACGGGGTTTTTAAGAAGCCCATCGACCAGCTCAGGATCTCCTCGGAATCCCGCGAAATGATCCGCAAAGGACTGCTCTATCAGCCGCTCGCCGAGCCGGAGCGCGTCGTGTTTCTCGCCGTGCCGCACCGCGGAAGCCCGATGGCCAACATTGGGCCCGCCGTTTGGATCTCCAAACTCATCCGGCTGCCGAAAACCCTGACCGTCGATCTGCTGGACAGTTCCCTGCTTGCCGTGGGTGACGCCATCCAGGGCGAGGATCCCGGCAGGCGGCTGCCCACTTCGATCAACAGCCTCTCGCC
>JAHEDC010000625.1 GCA_024641425.1 Verrucomicrobiales bacterium
CTCGGCGTTCGGCTTCTTCGCGAGATTGGTGAATTCATGGGGATCGGCCTCGTGATCGTATAACTCGACGCCCGCCCGGCCCTCGTCCCATTCCGTATAACGCCAGCGCCCCGTGCGGAGGCTGCGGCCCATGACCGGCTCCTGCAGGCGCGCATCGGCGGGGCGGAGGATCTGCGTCACGGCCGCGCCATCCCACGGTGCCAGCGGATCCTCCAGAAGCGGGCGCAGGCTGCGACCGGCGAGCGTGGCCGGGGGTTCCAACCCGCAGAGATCGGCGACGGTCGGATAGAGGTCGACGAACTCGATGATGCGGGCGCAGGCACGCCCATTGCCCTTCGCGCCCGGCGCACGAATGAGCACGGGAGCACGCGCGCCTTCCTCGAAGAGCGTACGCTTCTGCCACACGCCCAGATGCTCGCCGAGGTGATAGCCGTGATCGCTCCAAAGGACGATGATCGTATTGTCCGCAAGCCGGAACCCGTCAAGCGCGTCGAGCAGGCGACCGATCTGCGCATCCACGAAGGAAACACACGCGAGATAGGCCTGGAGTGCCTGGCGGCAGGTCGATTCGTCGAGACCGTAGTTCGGTGTCGGGTTGTTGTGCGCGAAGGCGGCGACCGGGATGTCGTCTCGGTCGTCGGCCGGTGTCTCGGGAAGGCGGATGCTTTCCAGCGGGTAGAGGTCGAAGTATTTCTTTGGCGCGACGAAGGGCGTGTGCGGACGGAAAAAGCCGACGCCGAGAAAGAACGGGGCGTCCCGGTGTTCCTCGATCAGCTTGATCGCCTCCGTCGCGATCATCCCGTCCGTCTGTTCCTCGTCCGTGCCCTCGGCGGCAAGCCAGCTCAGCGCGGCACTCACCGGTTTCTCCGGAGTCGGATTGGTGATGAGCGCCTCGTCCGCCACGTCGCGGCCTTTGGGATTCACGACCCGCATCCACGACGGCTTATCGTCGAGTCCATCGGTGCCAATCCCCTTCGGCACATCGTAATGGTAGATCTTCCCGACCCTCGCCGTAAACCAACCCTCGTTCTTGAAGAGCTGCGGCAGGGTGACCACAGCCGGCACGGCGTCGCGGAAATGCCGGTCGAGATCGAACACGCCCGTCGCGTCCGGACGCAAGCCGGTGAGCACCGACGCGCGGCTCGGATTACACAAAGGAATCTGGCAGAACGCGCGGTCGAAGCGCACCCCGCTCGCGGCGAGCCGCTCAAGGTGCGGCGTTTTCGCGACCCGCGAGAGGTCGGAATCCAACACGTCCGCCAGATCGTCGACGGCAATGAAAAGCACGTTGGGTCGCGGCTCGGCGGCGCTGGCAAGCGTCGCGAAAACCGCGATCAGGCAAAGTCGGAGAAAGGTCTTCATGGTGTGTTCAGGGCTTCGGGGACGTTGCCAATCGGATCGCGTGACGTCCATCGCCATGGATCGGGAGGTTGTAGGTTTGGCTCCAGGTTCGCGTTTTCGGATCGAAGTCGGTCTGCCAGAAATCCCGCCCATGCGTGCTCTGGTTCACCGGCTTGCCATCGAACGTCAGAACGTATCCCCGCGGCGAGGTCAGGGCCGTGAAGGTAACTGGAACGTAGCCGAGTCCGCCGGTCAGTGAGAATTCCGCCCGGTCGTTCGCGGCGCCAACGGTGATGGCGGGATAGGACGAAACGAGGGTTCCGGTCGTCATTCCGATCCTGCGGTCGTTCCCGACGGCCTCGCGCTGGATCATGCGCCACGTGTCGCCGTCCTTCGCGAGCGCGGCGCGCAGGGCCGCGTTCGGACCGTAGTAGTCCTGCGCGGACTGCGGTATGACAAGGTGCTCGATGGTGGCTTCGACGAAGTCGCCGGGTTCCAGCCGAGTCACGCCCGGCGGAGGAACGACATCGAGGGTTGAGGAGTCGGCTTTGTGCAGCGTGAGACCGCGTTCGGCGATCCACGGGGCCGCTTCCTTTCCCCCGAGCCTTGCCTTCCATTCCCGGATGACGAAGCCGCGATTCGCGATGGCGCCGCCTTTTTCCACGTTGCGGGGCACCGCCTGGTGAAGCGAGGCCCAGGCATGGCGGCCCTCCAGCTTCAGGGGTTCCGTGCGATAGACATTGCCGCCCCATTGCGTGTCCCATTCCCTGGTCAGGCCATCGTGGTTACCGACAGCCATCTTACGCTCGCCGGTCGAGTTATACGAATCGGCACCGATCTGGAAAATGACGAAGCGCGAGAAATCGACCGCCTCCGCGACATCGAGGCGGAGGCAATAAGTGCCGCGCACGATGTCATCGGTTCTCCCGAGACTCACCGTGGCACTCTGACTTATGGCATCGCCGATTTTTCCGGCATAAGTCACCTCGGTGAGACAAGGCCCTTGTTTGCGATAAGTCGTGCGCATCCCCGTGTGCGCGATACGACTCCCGTCCGGATCAAAGAAGCGGAAGAAATCCCCTCCCCCGACATTCTGCGTCCAACTCCATTTCTCTTTCCCTCCCATCGGCGTCACCATGAGCGGGCGCACGTCGGTGATGGTGCAACTCGCCTGGGCCTGGTCGGGATCGTAACAGATGCTTTCGCCCCAGGCACCGAGCGCGCTCTGCTCCCAAAGCGCGTTCCCGCCCCAACCGATCAGACTGAGCTGCGCGTGCGAGGCTGCCGCGACACCGCCCCAGTGCCCGTAGGCGAGGACCAGTTCGACGTCGATCCGACAACCGGCTGGGAGCCGGATCAGCGAGAGACCGTGGAACCACTGGCTGGCATAGACGCCCCCCTGCGGATCGTTGTGCCAGTTCTTGCTCAGTTGCACGGGTATCCCCGTCGGGTTGCCCTCCGCATCGCGCAGGACGGCCGTCACTCCTGTGATCGGTGAGCCGATACGTTGGCGGATGCCGCGCGCCGTTTTCTCGAACATCAGACGCGCGACCTGCGCTTCGTCGGTCGGGTTCGCGAGTTTGAACTTGATCCGCTCAAGAGCGTCGTTGCCCTCACCCTCCGGTTCGATGCCATCGAGATTGATCCGATGCCAGCCCCGCGCCGGATCGAAGTCCACCGGTCGATTGAAGGCAGTCACGATCACCGGGCTTGTTTCCCCGTTGGTTTGGAAAGCCACCGGATCGATCGCGAGAAAGACCTCGTTTCCGTTGGCGCGCTGGTGCAGCGTCCCCTGCTCGGTCTTCAGGCTAATTACCAGTTCCGCGTCCTTCCAATCCTTCCCGGAAGCGGCCAGAATGAGCCCGAGCCGATCCGGCCAAGCCGCGGTTTCGAAGCGCGCTTCGGTAGCGAGGATCTATCCGC
>JAHEDC010000156.1 GCA_024641425.1 Verrucomicrobiales bacterium
GCATCTTCGACTCGCTGAACTACACCCCGAACATGAAAGCCGCCATGGAGGCTGTCCGGGCCACCGAATTCGGCCTCTGCGAGGCCGCCATCTGCTATACCGGAGACATCCTCGATCCCAAACGCGACAAATACAGCCTCAACTACTACGTCGAACTCGCGAAGGAACTCGAGCGTATGGGCGCCCACATCCTCGCCATCAAGGACATGGCCGGCCTCTGCCGGCCCTACGCTGCCTTCAAGCTCGTCAAGGCCCTCAAGGAAGCGGTCGGCATCCCCATCCACTTCCACACCCACGACACCAGCGGCCTGAACGCCTCGTCGATCCTCCAGGCCGCCGACGCCGGAGTCGACATCGCCGATGCCGCCCTCGCCTCGCTTTCCGGCTCGACCAGCCAGCCCAACCTCAATTCCATCGTCGCCGCCCTCGAGCACACCGACCGCGCCACCGGCCTCGACCGCGAGACCCTCGACGAGTTCTCCGACTACTGGGAGCACGTCCGGACTTACTATTTCCCCTTCGACACCTCGCCCCCCCACGGCTCCGCCGAAGTCTATCTCCACGAAATGCCCGGCGGCCAGTTCACCAACCTCAAGGAACAGGCCAACGCCATGGGCCTCGGGCACCGCTGGCCCGAGATCGCCCACTGCTATGCCGAGGTCAACCAGCTCTTCGGCGACATCGTCAAGGTCACCCCCTCGAGCAAGGTCGTCGGCGACATGACGATGTTCCTCGTCACCCAGGGCATTCAGTGCGCCGACGTCCTCGACCTTCCGCCCGGCACCAATTTCCCGGAATCGGTCGTCGACATGCTCGCCGGCGGGCTCGGGCAGCCCATGGGCGGCTGGCCTAAGGATCTGCAGAAAGTCGTCCTCGGCGACCGCGTACCCCTCACCGACCGCCCCGGTGACCACGCCGCACCCATGGATCTCGAGCAGGTGCGCGGCGAGTTGGAGGCCAAGATCAAACGCGTTCCCTCCGACGACGACCTCTTCAGCTTCGTCATGTACCCGCAGGTCTTCCTCGAATACGAGGCCTTCCGGAAGAAATTCAGCGACGTCTCCGTCCTCCCCTCCAGCGCCTACTTCTACGGACTCAATACCGGCGAGGAGATCAGTGTCGATATCGAGGAAGGCAAAACCCTCTTCATCAAGCTCATTCACGTCAGCGAGGCCGACAGCGACGGGCAATGCACCGTCGTCACCGAACTCAACGGGGTCCCTCGCCACGCCCACATCGCTGACGCCCACATCAAACCCACCACCGAGGCCCGCGCGCAGGCCGATCCGGCGAACCCGAATCACGTCGGCGCCCCCATGCCCGGCATGGTCACCGGCGTCGCCACCTCGGTCGGGAAGAAGGTCAAGGCCGGAGACAACCTCCTCACCCTGGAAGCCATGAAGATGTTCACCACCATCACCGCCCCCCAGGATGGCATCGTGGAGAAAATCACCGTCACCACCGGCGACCAGGTCTCGAGCAAGGACCTCCTCGTCGTCCTCAAATAGCCCCCGTAAAGCGGGCGTCCCGCCGTTGACTGTTCCCGTGGCGTCCCGCCTCGCGGTCTCCCTCTATCATCCCCCTGGATTTACCGGTTTCGCCTGCCAGAAAGCCTCTAGAAGAGTCCTTTCCCGAGCTTTCCAATCGGAAGCCGAATCGCTGACCTCGACAACGACGATGCCTGCGCTCGAAAGCTTTTTTAAGACCTCCAGGCCCCGTGCGAAGGCGACTCCTATATTCGAGTCGATCAATAGTAATGGGATCGAGCCAGCCACGCGCCCCGTTTCGGCATAGGCCCGAAACTTCGCCTCCAGTTCTGAGAGCGAGACCACATCCTTATCCATTGCCACTTCATTCTCGCGCACCTGGATCGTAATTCCACACGCTGCAGAGCCCGGCGAATGAAACTCGATCTCCGCCGCAAGCTCCGGATGCCGGAAAAGAACCGGAGTCTCCCGGCACAGGACTCCCACCGAACAAAGGAAGTCCGAGAAATCCAGCGCATCCTCGTTCTCGATCAGAATGGAAGGCGAAGGGGGCGCTTCAGCCTTCGCCGCGGGTTCTTCGCCTGGTCGTGAACATGACACCAACAAAAATACCACGCTCAAACCGATGGGCATCCAGTGCCTTACCACCTTTTTCATCCTTCGCTCCCATCCTTCCTCACCTTCTGGCGAACCCTCGATTTCACATCAACGGGGAGTTTCTCCGGTACGTTAGCTTCGGGAGCGGCATCTTCACCGTCATGAACCGGCACGACCTTGATTTCAACATCCACCGGCACGGCCCTAATATTCGCGATGATGCGCTCTAGTTTCGAAACGGTTTCGTCCGCGAGAGTCGCCGGTTTGGCCTGATGTTCCTGACCGAGGCGCAGGATGTCCTCGATCTTCTCCAAGCCTTCGGTGAAACCGGACATCTGGGCGACGACGCGACTGACCGGATCGCCCTCCGCGCCACCGAGCAGCTTCTGCTTGTTGAAAGCCTTCTTGATCTGTTCCCAGCGCGCGGCCTGCTTCTCGCTCTGGGCGGATTCGAGTTCGTAAAACTTCAGGAGGTTCGCCTCGGAGTCGGCGGTGAGGGTCTGGGATTCGTTCTCGTAGTGATTTCGGATCACGATTTCCACTTCCTCTGCGGTCATGAGGGCGAGGATTTTCTCAGCGATCCGGTTCATGTTCCGGTAACTCCCCTGTAACTTGAAGGAGGGCTCGGTACGATAAGCATCCTGTTGCGCGGCGGAGCGGATGTACTCCTGGTTCACCCTCAAAATGGTATCCCTTACGCGCATGAGTTTCTTCGTCACCGCGACCATTTCCTCGATTTCTTCGACGGTGTAGTTCCCTTCAAAATCGGCCCCTTCGCGGCTCCCGGTCGCGGCGATCTTCAGCACCGTGTAAACGTCCGCCTGACTGCGGCTCGCCATTTTGCCGAGCACGGGATTACTGGTGAGCGCGTTCTCGATGTAAGACGTTTCGAAGAAGGATGCGTTGCCGCCCACGATGTCGCCGAGATTGTAGGTATCGGCGCGGTTCGCGAGCATATCCGGGATTTGGAAGCGCCCGCCGCTCTCGGTGTAAGGGTTCCCGGCCATGACAACCGCGACTTTCTTCCCGCGCAAATCGTAAGTGCGGGCCTTGCCCTTGTAGACTCCCTCCATCTTTCGCTGACCGTCGCAGAGGGAGATGAATTTTTGGAGAAACTCGGTATTGCAGTGCTGGATGTCGTCGAGATAGATCATCACGTTGTCCCCCATCTCCAGCGCGAGGTTCAGTTTCTGCACCTCCTCCCGGGCACTGGCATTCGGCGCTTCCGTCGGATCGAGTGATGTCACCTGATGCCCGATCGCGGGGCCGTTGATCTTCATGAAGGTGATGCCCAGACGATTCGCGATATACTCCATAAGCGTCGTCTTACCGTAACCGGGCGGCGACACGAGCAGCAGGAGTCCCATGCGGTCCGTGCGGGTATCGGAACCGACAGTCCCGATCTGTTTGGCGAGGTTGTCTCCGATGATGGGAAGATAGACCTCGTCGATCAGTTTGTTCCGAACGAAAGAAGTCATCACTCGCGGCTTGAACTCGCCGAGGCGCATCGCTTCACGCGTCTTTTCGACAAGCGTCTTTTTCAGGGCAACGAAACACTCGAAACGTGGAACTTCCCCGACCTCGAAGGCCCGAAGGCGCGCCACAAAGTGGTTGTAATGGAAGTCGTAACTGCCTTCGACAATGAGCGGATGACTACCGGTCATTCCTTCGATTCTTGCGGATGAAAGCACATCGACAACGTCGCGCTTTTGATGCCCGCCGCGCACGAGATGGGCGGCGGCTTCCGCGACGTATTCCTGCGTCTCAAGCTTCGCGCTCGCGCCATAACCCGTCAGCCAGTCGGAAGCGATCTCGAAGCGCCCCACAACGTCCTCGCCCAAGGCCTCCCCGGCGGCGGCGAATTTCTTGTCCATCCTCCTTTCGGTCAACTGGATCTTAAAACCATGGAGTATGTCCGCTGCTTCCCGGCTGACCGTAAAGTTCGTCTCATCGACGAGTTCATCGAAGAGATAGGCGGCGGCTTCGACCGCATCCCCTCTCAGGAAAGCATGACGAACGCAAAATCTCGCGATTTCAGACTCCAGTCGCTTTACGTATTCCACTTGCGGGCCACGACCGGCGAACATTCCGGACATCGTTCCATAGGAACGGATCCGCGCCGCCAACGCTTCCTTGCCCGCGTCGTTCCATTGCTCCCAAAAGAGTAGACCGAGCGCGCGGTCTTCCGGGGCATAGCGCAAAAGTCCGATGGCCTCATGAATCCGAAGCAATTCCGCCAGAATCCGCGCGGCATCCTCGTCATGGACGCCTTTGACATAGCCTTCCGCGTAGCGCGGGGCCATGAAACGCTGGACGTCCTCCCGCAGCGACTCCGTGAGGCCGCCTCCAGACTGGAGATACTGCCAGGCGAGATACTCGGAACGGTAAACGCGGTTATTCTCCGAGACGACCTCCTGATCCCAGACCTCCCGCGTGGCATCGAAGGCAGGATCATCGATGCGCTCGAAGAAATTCGTGCCCGTGAGATGGTAGAACTGCGCGTCGTTCCGCCGCACAACCGTCAGCTCCAAGGGCTGGGTATTGACCGAGAATTGGTGCTTCCCGAAACGGATGATGTTCTCGCAATCGACAAACAACTCCTGCCGATCCTTCAATTGACGCACCGCGTCCTCGCGCGTTGCCTTGAGCTTCGTCTGGAGATCGTCCGCCTTCACCGAGTCGCCGAGCGCGGTCAATTCGCGAATGACATCGCGGATCTTTTCGATCATGAGGTCGCTGGCCAGGTAACCATTGATCTCGTTGATCGTCTTGAGCCCGTCGAGACGGCGGCGCACGCTGGTCAGTATCCTTTCCGCTGACTGCTGGAGTGCGCCGGTCCGTTTGTTCCGCGACTCAACCAAGGCGACCTTGCGCGACTCGAAGGCATTGTAAATCTCCTCCCGCTTCTCGCCTAGTTGGGCGACATATTCGTCGAATTCGCTGAACTTCCCCTCCAGTTCCTCCAACTGGATCATGACCTTCGAGAGATACTCGTCGCACTTGTCCGGCTCGCCGCAGAGGTCGAGGTAGTTGACGACAGCCTGATTCAGCAACTTGATCTGCGCGCCGAACTGGGCCACACCCTCCGAGCGCGACAATTCGCGGCGGCGGCTTTTCAGCTCCACCCGAACCTGGTTCAGCGTCGCATAGATGGTCGAAACATCATCGATTATCTGGGTTGTCTGCGTCGAGTCGGCGATCTTGAGATTGCCGACGATGTCGATGAGCATCTCCAACTCGCCCCCCCCGGCATTGAGCGCCTTTTCCACTTCGTCGGCCTCGATCGTCTTCGCCACTTTCGGCACCTGCTTCCGCTGCTCTTCAACCTGTCCCCGATAGGGATCAAGAGCCTCGGGTTTCAGGAGAAACTCAACACAATGTTGCGATATCCTCTCCGTGGTCTCGCCGAGACTCGCCTCCAGTTTGTCGACATGCTCCGGATCCGAATAACGGAGGTCGCGAAGCGAGATCGCCTCCCCTCGAGCGGCCCGAAGTTCGGCCAGGTAATGGACAAAACCCATGATGTCGTCCGGCGGCGCATGGCTCGCCGCATTAACGAGCTTGGCCGCTTTCTTCGTAACCCGGTCGGTTTCCGCCTTCGTCGACAGGCGGAGCCGCCGCACCTTGTCGAACTCACCGATGGCGGCCTGAGCCGCCCCCTTGATCTCGACCAAGGCAACCTTCAGATTCTGTGCCTCCTCCTTCGCGATCCAGAAATAGGCGTCCGCGACGTCGCCGGCCTTTTTCACCAGATCAAGGTAGAGTCCGGCGTAGCTGTCATTCTTTCCGATCAGGTTCAGGATTTCCTGACATTCCGCCATACACCGGACAATATCGGCGTTCCCGACCTTGTAGAGATAGGAATCCGTCCGCGCGTGCGGCTGGATATTCTCGTGCACGAAGGGAGTCTGCCACACCTGGAGCGTATGATGTTTCTGCGGTTCGTCCTCGCATTTGAAGTAAACGAGCTCGCCGTTGGCGAAAAGCGAGTAGCCGTTGCAGATGATCGGCGTCTCGACCTGCTGCTGGATGATGTTATACGACAGGAGGATGTAGAGACCGGTGCGACGGTTGTAGAAAACGTGGAGATAGTCCTCGCCGTTGGGAGAAGCGATCCGGCGCTCGAAAAGCATGTCCTTGAGCCGGTTCCCGAAGATCTTGTGCTCACCGCTCTGCAGATAGTAGCCGTCGCTGAAAATAATCCCGTGATCGTCGGGCAGAAGGACACAGGAATGCTCGATCGCATCGACGCGCGTCACCGTCTGCGTCTTCTCGTTGAAGATGAGATTCCGGTAGAGCTTTTCCTGGTAGGGACGGATTTTGAGCAGGATAAGACTGCCGACGAGGGCGTAGAAGATCTCCGCGTCGTCCAACGTCTGGTCCGGCTCGGTGACATCCTCCCGGTAGATCCCTTCCCCGCTCGCGGTATTGTCTTCGATCTTGATCGTCAGGTCGCCGCCAACGGTTTCCACGAAGACGCGATCCTCGATGGAGATGTGCGGGAACTCCCCGCCGCGATGCATGTCGCGATGCGCCCGCTTCCATTCGAATTCCTGCTGAGGGGGGAAAAGGTATTCGTGGTCGAAACGGTTCCCGAGATACTCCAGGGTCCCGTCGTTCGGCCGCCGCCACTTGAAAGCCTTGATGTCCGTCACGTCCTTCCCAACGCGGAAGGCCATGTAAAGGTGCGGCCCGATGACCATGAACTTCGCGAAGATCGTCTCCTTGTAATACTTGTAGAGATGATCGAAGTCGGTCAGGAAATCGCCACCCAGCAACTCGCTCGCGTCTTTTTCGGAGAAGGCATGGGTTTCCGCATCATGCTCGTAGAAGGCAAAGACATCCGAGATCGCGGTCGTCGAACGCAGACCGATATGGACGTTGTAGCCGAAAATGAAGCGACCGCCGCCGATGGCGATCATGTCGCGCGGCACGCAGTTGTTCGAGGTCGTGATGCGCTCGGTCGCGATAAGCGCCGTCGGTACGGCTCCGAAAACTTCCTGCCGGTCCGCGTTCAGTTTGTCGAGGCGAACGCGCAAATCCGCGCCATGCTTTTCCAGCCGGCTCCGAATAATCTCGTAGGCACCGCCTTCGAGCGTGGGTTGGGCGTTGGGATCGGCGTCAGGCATCGGTTTCTACCCCTTTTTCGTGATCGCGCGGCGTGGACTCCAACAACCGGCAAAGTTCGTCGAGTTCCGACATCTTCTCCTGACGAAGCCGCTTCGCATTCACGTCCATAGAGATCCATCCCATCACGATGGCAGCATACGGGACGATCTTTGTGCTTTCGCCCAAGTCAGTCATTCGCTTCCGTCCTTTCCGTTGCGCGCGTTTCTGGATCGGCGGTAAGGTTCATCGCGTGGGGATTCTGCCTTTTACCCTTTCAGTTTCCCGACTACCTTCTCGGCCTTCTCGTGGGCAAGGCCAAAGCGGGTGGCGGCGTGGAGCATATCGGTGATCCCGGCGGTCGTCTTCTCATCCGGGCCAAGGGAGAGCATCTTCCCCAGCATGGCGCTGACGGTCAGGTTCTTCACGTCCTCGCTGGCGATGCCGAAGTCGGTGAGCCACTTGCCAAGCTGCGACTTGAAATACTCAGGATCCCCGTTGAAAAAGGTGTCCCGGACATCGGTAAGCGTGCGGCTGTTCTCGACCGCGCGGTCGACCGCCTTACCGCTCGTGATCGCCTGCGTAATCTTATCGAAGAACTGGGTTTCCCCGCCCACGATATCGATTTTCGCCGCCCGGAGGGCCTCGGCGACGACGCGGGCCTGCTCGGCCGCGATGAGCCGCTGGGCGTCGATCCCCGCCAGCTCGACGGCTTTCGCCTTTTCCAGGTTGAGCTTGAATTCCTCGTGGCTTTGTCCGGCTTCCTCGAAGAGCTTCATCGCTCCGGCCTTTTCGGTAATACCCTTCGCCTCGGCAGCGAACTTCAGCTCGGACACCTTGGCCTCGGCGGTGCCCTGTTTCTCGGTCGCACCGGCGCGGGCCTCCAAGACTTGGGCCTCGCCTAATCCGGGCGCGGCGGTTTCAGCGGTCGTGGCTTCCGCAAGGAGGCGCTTCGCCGACGAATCCTTCTCGGCGGCGGCCTGACGGGCCTCGGCCTCGATGACAATCTCCTCGGCGTGGCGTTCGGCCGAAACCTTCGCCGCCTCGGCGTGCTTGATCTGCTCGTAGGCTTCCTGGTCGGCTTTCAGGATGGCCGCTTCCTTGTCCGCTTCCGCGGCCTTGATCCGCTTGAGCAAAGCCTCCTGCGCTTCTTTCTCGGCCCGGGTAATCGCGACCTGCTTCTCCCGGTCGGCGGTCGCGAAGGCCTCGGTGTCCTTGATCTTCTGTTCTTCAATGACCACGGTTTTCTCCAACGCGACGCGATCCTTGATCACTTCCTGGATATTCTTCTTCTCGATTTCGACCGATTTGTCCCGTTCGATTCCCTTCAGGGCGGTCAGGCGGTCGCGCTCGATGATCTCCAGGTCGCGGTCGCGAGTCACGCGCTCGTTCTCGACCGCTTCCGTCCGCTCCTTGTTTTTCAAGGCGACAATGATCTGCCGGTTCTTGTTTTCCTCCGCGATGGAAAGCTCCTCCTCGGTCGCGATGCGCGCCTGTTCGGACTTGAGCCGCTGTTCCTCCTGCACCTTCTTCGCGTCCGCCTGCTCCCGGGCCTGCACTTCCTGCACCTTCCTCGCCTGCTGGGCCTCGGTTTCGGCGAGTTGGCGCTCCAGTTCCAGGATGGCCTCGCGGGCCTCCACGTCCTGCTGTTTGATCACCCTCTCCTTGTCGCGCTGGATGTTGTTGCTCAGTTTCGCCTGCGCTGCCGTCAACTCGGTGATCTTCTTGATCCCTTCGGCGTCGAGGATGTTGTTCGGATCCATCGACGAGAGCGCCGTCTGTTCGAGATAATCGATGGCCGCGTCGTCGAGGACGTAGCCGTTCAGGTCGGTGCCGATGACCTTGAGGATCTCCTCCTTGAAGGTGTCGCGGTTCTCGTAGAGTTCGACGAAATCGAAGCGCTTCCCGACCGTCTTCAAGCCCTCGGAGAACTTCGCGTCGAAGAGCGTCTCCAGTGTCCCGTGGTTGGAAGCCCGGTCGCAGCCGATCGATTGGGCGACCCGGATGACCTCCTTGGCCTCGTTGTTGATGCGGACGAAAAACGCGACCTTGATGTCGGCGCGGATGTTGTCCTTGCAGATCAGTCCGTTGTTCCCGCTCCGGTCGATCTCGATTCGTTTCACCGAAATGTCCATGTATTCCGCCCGATGAAGGATAGGGATTACAAGTCCGGCCGTGAAATAGACTTTCGTCCCCCCCTGCCCGTTCCGCACCAGGGCCTGCCCCTGCTGAACCTTGCGGTAGCATTTGACGATGAGGAAAAGGAATCCGATCAGGATCAGGACGCCGCCGCCGGCGCCAAAGCCAATGACCTTCTGGGTGAATTGATCTGCGATGATGGTCTTCATTGTTTTCTACGCCTCGTTGGTTTCGATTCTCGTTTTGCGGACAAAGTAGAGTCCGCGGCTTGGGTCTTCTTCGATGACAAGGCACTCGTCGCCCTTGACCAGGCGCGCGCTGCCCTCGTGGATTCTTGCATTGATGATCAATGGAGCCCCTTCCGTCGCGATCTCCACCTGACCAAAAGTGGCCGACACGTCGGTGCTCGTGACAACGCCCGCCCGTCCCACCATCGGTTCCTGCTTCTCTTCCTCGCTCCGCAGCTTCCGCATGACGGAGCGGAAGGGCGTGCTCACAACTTTCGTCACCAAAGCACTGACAAACACGCCCCCACTAAGGACAAGCAGCGCCGGAAGGATCGCGCCATTCGGATTGAGGAAATGGTTTCCCAACATCGAAATCATCCACAGGATCACCGAAAAAATGCTGAGGATCAACATGAAGGGCACATCGCCCACGTTCAGGAAACGAAGCACAGCCATGAAGGATCCTCCCGTACCGTCGGCATCCATCTCGTGGTCGATCTCATGATGCACTTCCGTGTCCACGTGCACGTCGTGGTCGACATCCACATCAAAGGAATCCATATCCAGCGCCCCGAAGCTCACCCCGATCCAGTAAAGGACGACCGCTCCAAAGAGAATGGTCAGAGGTAGATTGTACCAGAGAACCGCTTCTGTGATCAGCTCTTTCATTTAATTGCCCGCAGGTTACCGGGGCTCGGACACTTTGGCGATTATAATTGGCTAGCCCGTTTGTATAATCGGTGGCCAAGGAATCGCCCCCATCCTCGCGGGATGAAGTCTTCGTTGCAGAAAGTGGCCGAGCCTACGTCGCGCAGGACGCCCCCCCCGCCCTGTCCCTTCCTTCCCGTGGCTCAGATTATAAATATTCACGAAATGTCCTTAAAATTATAATATTTGTATTGCGCTGTGCATTTTTTGTAATAAAATGTAATTACCATATTTTCCGTGATCTCACGACACCGCCTTGCCGACAGGCTGGAGTGATGGAAACCGAGACGACTCAATCAAACGACCGCAACAAAATGAAAATGCAGCCCGCCCACTTCGGTACCCAATCCTTCAACATCGCCCGCATCTACGATACCGTGATCGATGTCAGCGAGGGTGAGATCGTCTTCGAGATCGAGCTTCGGCTTCGCCATACCAACCAGCAGGTATTCTTCGGTATCCTGACCACGCCTCAGCCGGGGGCGGGAAGTTCTTCGATGGATTACGGGATCGGCGTAAGCATCGACACCCAGACCGGCACGGTGCGCGATGTGGTGAACGGCCAGGGAATCATCGGGCATCTGGAGTTGACCCCAATGGAGATCAACGAGTCGCTTTTTCTCTGCATCGAGGCGGAAAAACTAAACCGGATCTTCATTCCGAAGATTACCGTCGGGGAGGACAAAATGCTCCACCCCGCGCTCCACATCGAGCGGTGCACCCAGATGAGTCTTGTCGTCGGCACCACCGACATGTCGCGCGGGGCGATCTTCGAGAATCCTCACTTTGTCATCGCCCGGCGCCGGCCCAGCATTTCCGCCTGAGGCGGCGTGGGGAGAATCGGCCCCGCAATACATACGAAATCCGATTTCCACATAAATACCTATCCGGATCCCTCCGGAGCAGCAGCCGCGCCGCCATTATTTTCGGTCGCGGCTCTGTCTGTCTTGTGAAGACGGGAATTTGTGACGACCTGTGCAATCGAGATCCAGTCCTCCAGGAGCAGCGTGTTTCTCCAAACGGCCCCTTTCGGCCACTTGCTGCTTTCGGGGAATGCGCCATAGTCGAGGATGATCCACTGGAAGCCGTTGCTCGATGCTCTCGAGGCTGGCGACGAACCCACCGTTCGCAGCCTGTCGGACGCGATGCATCCGGCGGACGCCGCCGCTTTCTTCGGCAGTCTGGATGATCGGGACCGGCACCGGATCGCCGGCTTCATGAGCGCGCAGGCGCTCGACCTCGTCGCGACCTTTCTTGAGCCCTCCGAGGCCGCCGACCTTTTCCACGGCGTGCCCCACGCCCGTTTGGCCGACACTCTGAACGGCTTGCCCGACGACATCCTCGTCGATATCCTTCAGGAACTCGAGCCCGAGCTCCGCGAGGACTACTTCCTTCTCCTCTCGGATGCGAAGCGCGCCCTCGCGGCCAAGCTGCTCTCCTTCCCCGAGGAATCCGCGGGCGGCAGGATGACGACCGCCATGGCCACCGTCCGCGAGGACATGACGATCCGGCAGGCCATCGACGAACTCGGGGCGAAGAAGGAGGAAACCGAGGTGCTCGCCCGGATTTTCGTCGTCGACGAGGAAGGCCATATCCTCGGCAAGGTGCGTCTGCGCGACCTCACCTTCAATCCCCGCAGCATGCTCGTCCGCGACATCATGGACGACGAGCGGCTCGCCATCAACGCCCACGCCGACCAGGAGGAAGCCGTCGCCATGATGCGGAAATACAACCTCATCGCGCTTCCCGTCGTCAGCGACCACGGGCGGCTTCTCGGCGTCATCACGCACGACGACGCCATGGACATCCAGACCGAGGAATCGACCGAGGACATCGAGCGCATGAGCGCCATTGGCGGCACGCGGGACGACGAGGGCTACCTGCGCTCGTCCGTGGCGGCGCACCTACGCCGGCGCTTCTTCTGGATTCTCGGCCTGGCCTTCATCGGCATCCTTTCAGGGATCGTCCTCTACAATTTCGAGG
>JAHEDC010000626.1 GCA_024641425.1 Verrucomicrobiales bacterium
CCCTTGCGGCATGCGGATGACGACCCCCGGCTGGACGATCAGAGTGCGGCTCGCGTTGACGACGATGTCCCCGGAAGCCGTGTAGGGCGATCCCGCCGTGGTCAAGGTCGTGTTACTCGAAATGGCGGAGGCGATGACCGTCTCGCCGGACAGGACGAAGTTCGCGGTGATCGAGGCATTGCCGGTCAAGGTCTTGGAAATGGTCGGACCGCTGCCTCCAACGCTCCATCCCGTGAAGACGTAGCCGGGGGCCGCTTCGGCAGTGAGATCGAAGGCGATGTTCCGGTAGAGTTTCGCCGTGGTCGTGTACTGGGGAAGCATGGGGACGTCATTGATGAGGACCCGTCCGGCGATCGAGGGACTGATCGTGACGGCGAGATTCGCAGTGCTGTTGGTGAAGCCGAGAATCGTCGCCATGTCGCTGTAAACGTTCACCGAACGGTCTACCGCGAACTGCTTGATTTCGTTGAGTTGCGCCTGCCGCGAGGCGATCGACTGGATGCCTCCCTGTGATTTCCATTTGTTGATGTGGCGCTGGATTTCGGGATCCACCTCGGCGGAAAGGGTATCGATTATGTCCGCGATACGTGAAGGGTGGAAAGTGGAATTGAGATGCGCCGCGTAGCGTTGGATGAAGCGATTCCGGAAGCCCGTGTTGTGGCGGAGGCTATCGAAGATCGGATGTCGGCTGATAAGGTCGTCAATGAGGGACGACGTGACATTGCTCCCGTTGAAGCCCCGGTCGATGTCATTGATGTTCCACCGCCACTTCGCGCCGTCCTTCCGCTCGCGCCAGAACTCCTGGTTGTGGTGCCAACTGCTCTCGTATACGCAATCCGTCATCGCGCAGTAATCCATGAAGTTATCCACCTCCATCTGGGACGCCGCCGCGTCGTAATTCGCCTGGACACTCATATCATTGTTTTCGACATAGTCTTCGAAGGCGAGATACGCGTCGGCGGTGCCATCACCGACCACAAGCTCGGTGCCGTTGATCGTGTGCTCCTTCGTCAAAAGATCATAGCCACCGGGTTGGATGTTGTGGCGGTTGAAGAAGTAAGAATCCCCCATGCGCAGACGCACGTTGTGAATGCCCCAGTATTGTCCGTTCATGTAGAGAACAGCAGGCCGGTAGTAGGCGACGTCGTTGTCCATCTGGCCGCGCACGATGGACGGGCCCATCGGATCGCGGAGCATGGCGTTCGGCCAGTTGTCACCGCCGTTCCGGAAGCCGAGGGCATCGAAGGTGCCGAGGTTTTCGGCGGGAAAGACCTTGTAGGAGATAAGGTCGTCGCCGTACTTCCCACGCATCGCGATATTGAGCGGCTTCTGGGCGAAGCGCCAGATATTCTCGCCGCCGATCTTGGTCCCGGAATTGACCTTGAAGGCGAGGGCACGGTTTTCGTCGTAATATTCGAGGGTATTCGGAGCTTCGCGTCCCTTGTGGACATTGTCGTAGATGCCGAGGACCGGATCGAAGAAGTTCTTGGGATCGACCGTGTAACCAATGATCGGAAGGGGGCGGGTAGGTTCGTTGATGAAATAGGTCTGGGTGGTAAGGGCTCCGGGAATCTTGCCGGCTTGGAAGGTGCGGGCGCGAAGTACCTTGGTCGTGGCGATCGAGATCGGTGTCGTGTAGGCCGGCGAGGCGGAGGAAGGCACCGAGCCGTCAAGGGTATAGCGGATGGTCGCGCCCGCCGCGCCGGCGCTCAAGGCGACGGACCTCGTGGAAGCATAGAACCCGCCCTCCGGGGAGACCGTCACCTTGCCGGAAGCGGTTCGATCCGTTGTGGTAAAGGTCGTATTGGCCTTGCCGGGAGTGGGTTCACCGAAGTATGTCCAATTCCCTCCATCGGCGGGATTCCGCCCGTAGGCGACATCGTCGATCTGGAAGCCGAAGTCCACCGAATCCACGACCGTGGGCGCGCCGCTTACTTCAAGGCCGGTAAGTTCGAGATTAAAGCTGATGTCCGAACTGTTGGGTGCGGTTTGGTGGACTTCCACAGCGAAGACGTTCGCGCCGGCGACGAGGACATTCGCCGGCACGGAAAGACTTTCCAGAACTCCCTCCGGACCTGAGCCCGCGAAGGTGTCAAAGGTTATGGAACCCGTCGGCATGCGGAGGCGCGCCACTTCGGTTCCGTTGACGTAGAACACGGCACCGTCGTCAATGACGGTGCGGCATCCCAACTCGGTGATATTGGCGGGATTCGTGACATTGAATGTCTTCCTGAAATAGGTAGTGCGGTACTTATTGTTACTGTCAGGGCCGTAGCCAACGACGGTGGCCTCATCACCGTCGCCATACCCGAGTTCAGCATTTCCACTCGACCAGCCGCCGTCGGAGTATGCGGGATCGGCCCAGTTGGAAGCGGGAAGACTGCCTTGGTCGAAGTATTTCCAATTCGCTCCCAGCGGCAGGTAGGTCGAATTCTGGATCGGCGAGTCGATGCGCGAGAGCACGACGGATTCGCCATCACCGCTGAGTTTGAAGTTCGTATGATAGCGAACGGTCTGGAAGCTATCCCAGGGCGAATAGGCGCGGACATGGGTTTCTCCGGGAGCGGCATTGAAGCCATCGGCGCGTACCACGAAGAATCCGTTGGCCGGAATGATGGCGCTGGAGGGAATATGCCACTTCAGGGGCTGGGTCGTATCGTCGGAGAGGAAGTAGTTACCAAGGTTGATCGAGGCTCCGGTGGTATTCTGAATTTCGATCCAGTCGGAATAATCATCGAAATCGTAGTTATCCGGATTGACAGTGGCGTTTGCGGCCATGAATTCGCTGATCCTAAGCGATTGGCCGGAGGCGATGACCATTGAGGAGAGGAGAAGGAGAAGAAGAGAGGTGCCGCCAAAGAGCGGCCCTTTGGCAGATAGATGTTTTTTCATGGTCTTCGAGGGAGGGAAGTTGCCTTCACCATAGTGGCCCGATAATTAGAAACGGGTGAGATCGAGCAAATTAGTCGTTATGTATTTCCACTCGGATCTTACTTTCCTTTCTAAGGGGGATAAAAATCCATCAAGCTCCCGGCCTTGGGAGACAAACCAGCCTTCGCGCTACGCGATCTGGAATAGCCCGTAACTTACGGAGCGAGCGTGACGCGCACCCTTGCGACGCGTCCCGGGGAGACGCCGGGGGCGCCGTCGCGGACGGTGACGCGTTCCCAGTCGGTGTTCACGTTGGTGACGGTAGGCGTGAGACCGCCACTCCATACCGTGAGGTTGGAGGAAAACTCTGCGGCGTAGGTG
>JAHEDC010000627.1 GCA_024641425.1 Verrucomicrobiales bacterium
AGCCATGGTGTATATGGGCAACGCCTTTGATTACCTGAACAAGTATGACGAAGCGGTCGCGCAATATCAGAAGGCGATCAGGTTGAGGCCGGAGGACGGCTGGCCATATTACGAGTTGGGTGTAGCGCAGAAGCAAAAGGGCGACTGCAGTTTGGCGCTTGAATCATTGAAGCTCTCTATCAAGTACAGGCCTGACTATTCGAACGCCTACGCGCAGATGGGAATCTGCTACCAGACACTGAAGAACGAGGAAGAGGCGGAAAAGAATTACCTTATCGCGTACCGTCTTGACCCGGATTCCGAAACCGCGTCGATGAGGCTTGGAAATATCTATTACAATCGCGGCCTGTACACATTCTCGCTTCCGTATTACGAGAATGTCGCCCGGCTGAACCCGGATTACGCTTCGGCAATGTTCTATCTGGGCGACAACTATCGACAGCTAAAGAGGTACGAGGATTCTATCAAGGCATATGACAAGGCCCGATCACTGAAGGACGATATCCCTGGCGTCTACATAGGACTGGGTCTTTCCTGGCTTGCCTTGGGCAACAAGCCAAAAGCCAGGGAGCAATATGAAGTACTTAAGAGCCTTGATCCCGGATCGGCGGAAAAGCTGCTCGCGCTTATTGAGAAGTAGGGGAGAGACAGGAGACAGAAAACCGGAGACAGAAGACGGGAGACCGTTTAGAGCAGCGCTCCGCGCTGCGGTGCAGGGCAAAGCCCTGCTCTGAACGGTGCCCGCCCATTCATCGGTGGGACATCGAAGAACATCGGAACGAACTTAGGTAAGGAGAAACTATGATTTGGAAGATCTTGGGCGTACTGGTCGGTTATATCGTGATCGTGTTCTTCATTTTCACCACATTCTCGGGATTCTATTTCGCGATCGGCGCTGATATGGCCTACCAGCCGGGCTCATACAACGTGTCAATGCTGTGGATAGTCGTCAGCACCATCCTCGGGCTGATCGCAGCCATCATCGGCGGCTACGTCTGTATGCGGATCTCGGGAAGCAAAGGCGCGGTCAAGATCTTCGCCGGCATAGTGCTGTTGCTGGGCCTGACGATCGGTCTGTTCCAGGCGCTAGCTCCGAGGCCGGCCGAAGAGGTCAGGACCGGCGATGTCCCGAACGCGGAAGCAATGCAGAAATCCATTCAGCCGATCTGGGTAGCATTTTTGAATCCGCTGATCGGCGCTCTTGGGATCATTATCGGCGGCGGCCTGGTTTCCAAGAAGGAGGAATCGGAATAATGGGTATTGGAGAGCATATGGCGGACGAACTGAGGCTTGAGGCCAAGACCACACGGAAGGTCCTGGAGCGGCTTCCCGACGACAAGTTCGACTGGAAGCCGCACGAGAAGTCAATGAAGCTCGGTGCGCTCGCGTCTCACATAGTCAATAACCTCGGTTGGACGAGTACGATCCTCGGCTCGGACGAACTGGATATCGCAACGGCGGATTTCACCCCGGAAGAATTTCACACCTCCTCCGAAGCAGTCGCGGGGTTCGACAGGGCGCTGGAGAAAGCGGCAGTAGAGATGGCATCCGCAACGGATGAAGACCTGTTTCGGTTATGGACATTTCGCGCCGGGGACAAGGTATATTTTTCAGAAAAGAAGATAGGCGTCCTTCGGGGATTCGTGATGAGTCACGGGATACACCACCGGGCGCAGCTGGCGATGTACCTGAGGCTCAACGATGTTCCCGTGCCTCAGATCTACGGTCCGAGCGCGGATGAGCCTGATATGTGACAAGAAGTAGGTCGTGAGTCGCGACCAGGATCGAAATGGCAGGTCTCGCAGGTGTCCAATTCGCTGCCGGGCGAGATCTGCGCTGCACCGCCTGGAATTTGCATATGGCATATTCGGAAGAACTCGCTGAACGATTGAGAGCCTCTCTCGTGAGCAAATCCGTTGCTTACGAAGAAAAGAAGATGATGGGCGGCCTATGCTTTATGGTCGACGGCAAGATGTGCGTTGGAGTTACGAATGACGACCTGATGGTCCGACTGGATCCGGAGGTTTACGAAGACGCGTTGGAAAAGACAGGATGCCGCCCCATGGACTTCACAGGTCGGCCGATGAAAGGCTTCGTCTTCGTGGATGAGTCGGGAATGAAAGGGAAAGCGGCTCTTTCATACTGGGTCGACCTCGCGCTCGATTTTAATCCGCGTGCAAGATCTAGTAAGAAGAAATAATACACCGCAAGAAACGCAAAGAGCACGGTGCGTTCAGGTAGATCCCCGGACGATACCGTGCAGTTTGCGATTTATGAGTCAAGAAATGGTGACGAACCGCAGCCGCCTACCTCTCTGACATTTCGAGTATCTTGTCGAAATGGCTCTTCTTCACCGGAACGACCGACAGCCGCGACTGAGTCACGAGCCTGAAATCGGAGAAGAACTTCCGCGCCTTGATGTCCGCGAGCGTGACCGGATTTTTCAGTTTCTTGCCGGCCGTAAGGTCCACCCAAGTCCAGGTATCGTCCTCGGGACTCGGATATCCGCCCTTGGCCACCTTCGCGATACCGACTATCTGCCGTTCCTTGCCTGAATGGTAATAAAGGACCAGGTCTCCCTTCTTCATCTCGCGCAAATTATTGCGCGCCTGATAGTTCTTCACCTTCGACCAGGTCGTCTTCTTGTCTTTCTTGAATTCGTCGAACGGATACTTCTCCGGCTCTTCCTTCACCAGCCAATGGTTCATTTTCTTTTACTGCCCTCCGCGTATCGCTTGAAGTTAAAAAGGTTCTGTTTTGAGTTCCTCTGAATAGAAGATTGTAGCCAATAAAAAAGTGATCGCCAAACGAGGCTCTTTCCCGTAACGGCTTCCTTTTGAATAATTTCAGTCTTACCGGAGTCTTCGGTGAACGTGACCTCGACCTCGTTGGTGAGAGGGTCGGCCTCAAGAGTGAACGAGTATCGTTCGGGCGCCCTGGTCTCTCTGATCGTCTCAAATATCTCTACTCGACCGTCTTCGTTCTCGATGATCATCCTGTACCGGCTTCCGGGCTTTCCGCGTTCTCCTTCGATCAATTCTATCGACCGGAACCCTGTCATCCATTCGCTCATCCGCGCTTCGTCGTTGAACTTTTCCCAAACCTGGTTGCGCGGGAGGTCAACTGCGACTCTGGATTCGTACTCGAGCGTCGGCCAGAGGAGTCCCGGCGCGAAGAACACCGCCGCTGCCGAAACAACGGCGATGAGGAATGCGGCTGATATGAGAAGCGTGACTCGTTTCATA
>JAHEDC010000157.1 GCA_024641425.1 Verrucomicrobiales bacterium
AGTTCGTCAGGAAGCACAGGAACATTTTCATGGTGCTCTGCGGTCACTTCGATGGAGAGGCGGTTCTTACCTCTGTAGGAGATCATGGCAACCAAGTCCACCAGGTTCTGAGCAACTATCAAGACCTTAATAACGGGGGAGAATCATGGCTGCGTTACATGGTCTTTCAACCGGAGGCGAACAAGATCGGAATCTACACCTACAACCCCGCACTCGACAAATTCAATAACGGTAATTCCAGCAGGTTCGACCTGGACTATCCAATGGCGCTGCCTCCCGTTACCTTCCCCGGGGTCACGCGACCTAGTGCTGCCAATAAGGTGTATAAGGCCGCACAAGATTAGATGAGAAGGCAGCAGGGGGCGCTTGAGCGCCCTGATACACTGGCTGCCTTATGAAAACACCATCGAAATCCAAGACCGAAGCGAACCCCGCCGTTCCCGCCGTTCCCGCCCTGACCGTGGGCATCGACCTCGGGGACAAGAAGCACGCGATCTGTGTCCTCGACGCCGGGGGCGCGATCATCGACGAGCGGACGATCACCAACCACCGGGAAAGCCTGCGCCGTCTGTCCGCGAAGCACCCGGGGGCGCGCGTGGTGATGGAGGTCGGCTCGCACAGTCCGTGGATTTGATGGCTGCGCCACTCCTGCGGAGCACGTCGCTAGCGCTCCTGTCCATCTCGCTGCGCTCGGTTGCCGTTTGCTCGAGGGGCTCGGGCACGAGGTGCTGGTGGCCAACGCGCGGAAGCTGCGGGCGATCTACACGAGCGACCGGAGCCGAGCCAAAGGCGAGACAGGCAGCCCGATAGGGCTGGGGCGCAGCCCCGAGCAGGCTGGCGGAGCCTGCGAGCCAACAGCGACCGGCGGGACGCGGAGATGCTTGCGAGGATCGGGCGGATGGATCCGAAGCTGCTCCATCCGATCGCGCACCAGAGCGAGGAGGCGCAGCGGGACCTGCTGGAGATCAAGCTGAGGGACTGCCTGGTGCGCCAGCGCGTGGACCTGATCTCCTCGGTTCGCTTCACCCTCAAGAGCCTGGGGATCAAACTGGCCTCCCCGAACACGAACTGCTTTGCCAAACGCGCGCGCCTGACCCTGAAGGAAAGCGAGCCGGAAGTGCTCGCGCTGATCGAGCCCACGCTGGAGGTCATCGACGTGATCACGGGGAAAGTGAAGGAACTGACCCGAAGGATCGAGCAGATGGGGGAAACGAAGTATCCGGAGACGCTGCGCCTGCGCCAGATCACCGGCATCGGGCCGATCACCGCGCTGGCCTTCCGTCTGACGATCGGGGATCCGGAGCGCTTCGCGGACTCGCGGGACGTGGGAGCCTATTTCGGGCTGGTGCCGAAGCGCGACCAGTCGGGCAACGTGGACAAGGAGATGCGGATTTGATGCCGCCCGCCGGCGGCACCCTTCGGGCAGCCTTTGGCTGTCTGTCTCGTTCCACTCGGCTGCAAGGCGGGCGACGCCTATCTCCGACGGCTGCTGGTCAGCGCGGCGCAGTATGTGCTGGGGCCGTTCGGGCCGGACTGCGACCTGAGGCGCCGGGGCCGGGAACTGGAGGCGCGGGGCGGACGGGGAGCGAAGAAGAAGGCGGTGGTGGCCGTGGCGAGGAAACTCGCGGTGCTGATGCACGCGCTGTGGAGGAAGGACGCCGACTACAAGCCGCTGCGGAACGCCGCCTGAGGCGGAAGCCGACTATCGAAATGACTTTTCAAGCATGACCATGCCATGAAGCAAGAAAGTGCGAAAGATCCGGGACGGCTGCGAAGCCGCGCCCGCACACGACTTTGGGACGACTGCGAAGCGCCGTACGCGAATCCCTCCGGGACGACTGCGATGCATGCGCGGCCACGAACCCGGTCGGAGAGTGCGATAACAAGATAGCAGCGTCCCCTCTTTCCCCCGGCCAACAATGGACACACGGATCAGATCGTGCACCGGAGACGCCCGAGGGCGGACTCCCGCGAGAGTGCGAATGGAAGCGAGATCCCATGCCATGGCCGGTCGTGCGAACAAACGGGGCGGCTGCCCCGGACCCCGCCAAGCTGAAGCCAGCTTGACCGCATGGGGCTCACCCCTAAATCCCCTGAAGGGGACTTCTCCCCTCCCGTCCCCCAGGGGAGCGGGGGGAATACCTTGTCCCGCCGGAGGAGCGATCCGGCGGGTCGGATGTCGAATCCGGAAATCACCCGCAATGAGAAAAAGTTGAAGTAAACTTCAATCCACAGTTGACTGCCTTCTCATGGAAGGGCGTCGCTGGTGGTGCCGGGTCTTGTCTTGCCCGGCCAACGGATGAGGAAGGGAACGTGGTGACCGCCCTCGTAGATATCGCGCTTCAGGCCCCGGAACGGATGGGCGGACCAGTGGTCGAATTTCTGATCCCTCGCGTAGGCGTACCGTTCGGGGCCATTGTCGGCCGTAAAGATCACGACCGTGTTCTCGGCAGCACCGGAAGCCCTTAGTGCGTCGAGGATGCGCCCGCAGGCGTCGTCAACCTCGTAGACAAAATCCCCATAGGCTCCGGCCTGGGACTTCCCGTCGAAGTTGTCGTTCGGGATGATCGGAGCGTGCGGGGCCGGTAGGGCGAAGTAGAGGAAGAAGGGCTTGTCGCCCGCTTTCCGGGAGCGAATGAAATCGACGGCTTTCCGAGTGGTGGTGGGAATGTTCCGGTAGGGATCCCAGTCGCTGGCCATGGGGCCGGGACGGCATTCCCATTTGCCTTCCTTGATCGGCTTCCATTTCGTGGTGTCCATCATGGTGTCCGGGGCTTTGGGGACACGGTCATCCTCGATCCAGCAATAGGGCGGAAAGTTGATCACGGTATCGCCAAAATAGTGGTCGAAGCCATGGGCGAGGGGGCCGTCAGGGATGGGCTGGGTCCAGTCGAAAGCGTCGAAGTGGTTCGATTTTCCTTTGGACTGCTTGCCGTCGGCAGGGGCTTTCCGAATCGCGTCCCAGTTCCAGCCAAGATGCCACTTGCCGATGGCGTTCGTCTCGTAGCCGCAGTCCTTGAGCATTTCGGGAAGGGTAAGGCGCTCGGGCTTGAAGACGGAACCCCCGAAGGCGTTGACGATGCCGTGAAAATCGCGCCAGTGGTGGCGACCGGTGAGGAGGGCAAAGCGGGACGGCGTGCAGATCCCCGAGGAGGAATGACCGTCGGTGAAACGCAGGCTTTCCCTCGCGAGTTCGTCGAGCCGTGGAGTCGGGATCTTGGACTCGGGGTTTTGGATCGCGAGATCGCCATAACCCATATCATCGGCATAGAGAATGAGGATATTCGGCTTGTCGGCGCCCGTCGCCCGGGCGAGCATGAGGAGAGAGGCGGCGAGGATCGCGTGGTGGGATGATTTCATGACCCTGCCAGCGTCCGGGGCATGCCTTTTCCGGTCAAGGACGAAAAGCCGCGGACCCCGAGGTCAGGAAGGCCGAGGTGTGATGGTTCCATCCCGGGCTGGGAGGAATTTGCGAAGGACCAGGACGCCGAAGATGGCGGAAAGGAGGGAACCAACCATGATGCCGAGTCGGTCGTCGGCGATGTTGCTCGCGTCACCGGTTTCCTCGAAGGCGAGGGAGCCGATGAACAAACTCATGGTGAATCCGATACCGCTGATGAGGGCGACACCGTAGATGGCGCCCAGGTTGACATTCGAGGGCATGCGGGCGATGCCGAGTCTCAAGGCAAGGAAACTGAGGGAAAAGATGCCGAGTTGCTTGCCGAGGAAGAGGCCGAGGGCGATGCCGAGCGGCACCGGTTCGAGAAGGGCGCGGAAAGTGAGCCCGGAAAGGGAAAGTCCGGCATTGGCGAAAGCGAAGAGGGGAAGGATGCCGAAAGCGACCCAGGGATGGAGGTCGTGCTCGAGGTTCTTGAGCGGGGAGATGGTCTTGCCGTCGGCGCGATTGGCCCGCATGGGAATGAAGAGGGCCGCGAGGACACCGGCAAGGGTGGCGTGGACGCCGGACTTCAGGACCGCAACCCAGAGGACGGTCGTGACAAGAAGATAGGGAATCCGGCTTGCGACACCGTAGTGGTTGAGGGCGTAGAGAATGCCTACCAGCGGAATGCCCAGAAGGAGCATGTTCACCGACAGATTCTCGGTGTAGAAGATGGCGATGATGACGATCGCTCCGAGGTCGTCGAAAATGGCGAGGGAGGCGAGGAAGATCTTGAGGGCGGGAGGGACGCGGCTGCCGAGCAAGGCGAGAATGCCGAGGGCGAAGGCGATGTCCGTCGCCGCCGGGATGGCCCATCCATTCGCGCCGGAGGGATTGTCGCGATTGATGAAGATGTAGATAAGCGCGGGAACGACCATCCCGCCGACCGCGCCGGCGAGGGGAAGCATGACTTTCCGAAGCTCGGATAATTCGCCCTCCATGACTTCCCGTTTCAGTTCCAGGCCGATGAGGAAGAAAAAGACGGCCATGAGGCCGTCATTGATCCAGAGAATCAGGGGCTTGCCGATGGAGGCATCGCCGAGGCGCACTTCGAAGAGGGTGCCGAGGAAGTCCGCGTAGGGTTTTGCGAGCCCGGTATTGGCGAAGATCAGGGCGAGTACCGTCGCCAGCATCAGGAGGATGCCTGGGGAGGATTCTTTCTTGAGGAGTCCGCGAATGCCTTTCATGATGGAAGTTGGAGCTGCAAAGGAGCCCTTGATTATGGCCCTATACGACGGACGCGCAAATCAGGACGAGTGATTTCGTTCGCGTCCGAGAGTGAGTTCCTTCACGGACCCCGAACGGGCGGGGAGGGCGAAGCCGGCCGCGGTGCCTGCCACGAGGCAGGTGGTGAAACTGACAAATCCGTAGAGGAGACCGCTGATAGTGGAATGGCTGAGGGACAGGTATAGGACGCTGGAAACACCGGCGGCGGCTCCGATGAGGGCGGCAATGCCGTTGGCCCGGCGGTTGAAGATGCCGAGCGCGAAGAGACCGCCCAGCGAGCCGGCGGTGAGGCCGATGAGCTGGTTGAAGGTCTTGAAGGCGGATTCGATCTGTGATTTCGCCATGAAGCAGGCGACGAGGATCGCGAGTGCTCCGATGAGAACCACGACGAAACGGGCGACGAGGAGCCGTTGACGGTCGGTGCCTCGTGGTCGCAGGACGCGGGCGTGGAAGTCGGTGGTGTAGGTGGTGGCAACACTGTTAAGGCTGCTCGAAACGGTGGATTGGGCTGCGGCGAAGATGGCGGCGATGAGAAGGCCCGCGAGGCCCGGGGGAATCTGCTGGAGGATGAAGAAAGGAAGGATGCCGTCGTTGGACGTCATGGCGGGATCGAGGCTCGCGGGGTGGGCCTTGTAAAAGGCGTAGAGCGCGGTGCCGAGGCCGAAAAAGATCATAGAGCCGAAAACGGAGAGAATCATGGTGGTCCAGAGGGAACGGGCGGCGGCCTTCTCGGAAGGCGTGGTGACGTAGCGCTGCACGACGTCCTGGCTGGAGGTGTAGGAGATGAGGGCGTTGAAGAGAAAGGCGGTGAAGATGACGGCGGTGGAAGTGGTGCCGTTCCGGACATCGAGATCGTAGGTCAGGTTCTGGAAGAGTTTGCCGTCAGTGGTGGCGGTGTGCCAGATGCCGGCGAGTCCGCCCTCGACACGGAAGCAGACGAGGAAAAAGCAGAGGGCGGCTCCCCCGAGGAGGACGATGGCTTGCACGGCATCGGTCCAGACGACGGCCTCGATGCCCCCCATGACGGTGTAGATCACGCAGAGGAGACCGATGATGACGATGCAAGTGATGACATTGACGGAACTTACCTGCGCGAGGGCGAGGGCGGGAAGGTAGAGAACGACGGCGATGCGCCCGACATGGAGGAGCATGAACGAGAGGCTCGCGAAAAGACGGGTGGCCAGATTGAAGCGCTTCTCCAGATACTCGTAGGCGCTGGTGATATTAAGTCGTCGGAAGAACGGGAGGTAGAAGAAGACGACGAGGGGGACGACGAGGAGGATGGGTAATTGCCCGACATACCAGGAGACATCGGTGGCGTAGGCGCGCGCGGGGATGGACATGAAGGTGATGGCGCTGAGCATGGTGGCGAAGATGCTCAGCCCCGCCGCCCACCACGGAATGCGCTGCCCGCCGCGGAAGTAATCGTCGGTGGTGGTCTCGCGCCGGGAGAACCAGTAGCCGATGAGGAGCATGCCGCCGAGGTAGGCCGCGACGACGAACCAGTTCAGGGCTCCGAAGGCCTTCCGGGTCGGAGTGATGGAGGCCATGGGCACGAGAGGGGTGCGGATGCCGGGTTTGATCTCGCCGCTCGGGGTGATCCACTTGCCCTTCCAAAGCACGGTCGTGGCGGTGACAGGCGCGGGCGCGGGGACCTCGCCGACGGTTTCCCAGGTATTCGTGATCGAGTGGTAGGCGAGGAGATCACGGGGAAAGCCGGGATGATCGAGGCCGTTGCCGTCGGTCGCCGGGCGAAGGCTCCGCTGGGTCTCGACGAAGGCGCGGTTACTGCCGCCGAGGACGAGGAGGTGATTCGGGCCAACGGGGATGGCAGGGCTTGGGGCCGCGACGGTTTCGTGGGGAAGGTCGGCGAGGCGCGACCATTTCCCGGTGGCGGGATCGAAGGACCAGGCATCGCGGAGGTAAGTGCGCTTGTCCCAGGTGTCCGCCCCGAGATCGGCTCCCGAGAACAGGTGGAATTTTCCATCGAGAACTCCCGCGACGGCGAGGATGCGGCCGGGAGCCCCAATCGGCCAGGGGAGGGATTCCCAGCGGGGAACTTTCGCCGAGAGGTCGAGGCGAAGGAAGGACTTCACGGCGGTCTGGTCGTCGGAAGTTCCTCCGGCGAGGTAGAGGGTGTCGCCGAGAGCGGCTCCGCACGCCGTGGCGAGGGCCATGGGAAGCGAAGGCAAGGGCATTGACATTAGCCGGTTGCCGTCCCACTTCACTTCCGACACGTCGGAATGGAAGCCCCCCTCCGGTCCGCTTCCGCCGATGAAGATGATGGAATCGCGCAGGGGCAGCGAAATGGAAACGCCGTAGGCAGCGGGCTTGGGAAGCCGTTGGGAGAGCGTCTCCCAGGTGCCTTCGGGGCTTTCGAGGACAAAGATGCGGTCATGCCAGATTTTCGTGCCTCCATCCCAGGGATAGCCGTCCGGAAAGTTCGCCCCTCCGGCGACGATCAGGGCCCCGCCGGAAACACCGGTGAAGGACCCGGCGAGACCGTGCTCGTCGGGAAGGGGGCGGAGGTAGGACCAATCCAGGGGCGAGGCAGCGGAAACCGAGCGGTAGAAGAGAGTTACGAGAACTGCAGCGAGAAAAGGGCCTCGGAAGAAGCGGGTGTGGAAGCAAGTCATGGCTGGCATCGGGCCCAATGCTATAGCGGACATTGACCGATCGTGCCAATCCAAAACCGGAAGCGTCGGGAATGTGGGATGAGGAATCAGCATTTGATCGATCGTGGCAAGGGTGCATGATGGTCAGATGCGTGTTCCCCGCCGCCAATCGCTTATATCGCTGACCGCGCAGGTTCTGCGTGAAGGGTTCTCCGAAGGGCGTTGGGATGGATTTCTTCCGGGAGAACTCGAGTTGTGCCGGCAACTTGGCATCAGCCGCGTCACGCTTCGGGGGGGGCTGGAGATCTTGGAGGATGAAGGTCGGGTGAGTAGTGGTCAGGGCAAGCGACGGCGCATCGTCGGGGGCGGGTCGAGCGAACGCCTGCTGGTAAAGGCAGCGAAATGGGTCGTGTTGCTCAGCCCGGTTCCGTTGGGCAGCCTGACCATGACCAAGTTGCTCTGGATGGACGAACTTCGGGAGCAGGTCAAGGTGCGGGCGCTCGGGTTCGAGTTCATCAGCAGCGCGGCAGCAGCGGGGGCGCGTCCCGCCCGGGTGCTCGGTGATTTGACCCGGCGCCATCCGGACGCCCTCTGGGTTCTCCTGCGGGCGACGGCGGCGATGGAGAAATGGTTCGGGGAGGCTCGCTTGCCGGTGGTGGTGGCGGGTTCACACTATCCCGGGATCGATCTGCCCTGCGTGGACATCGACTACCACGCGACCTGCCGTCATGCGGCGGGACAGTTGAGTGCGCGGGGTTGCGAACGGCTCGGACTGGTCACCCCGCAGGCGGTTTTGGCAGGGGACCGTGACAGCGAGGAGGGATTCCGCGAAGGGGCTGGGGCACGGCCGGTGCGGGCGATCCGGCATGATGGATCGGTCGACGGACTCTGTCGCGCGCTCGATCAGGCCCTGATGGAGAAGGAGCCTCCGCACGGACTTTTGGTCTTCCATAGTCCCCATGCGGTGACGACGTTGACCCACCTGATGCGGAAGGGGTGCGCGGTGCCGGAAAGACTGCGCATTATCTCTCGGGATGACGATCCCTTCCTCGCGCGCGTCTCGCCGAGTCTCGCGCGCTATGCCTTAAAGCCGGACGTCTATGCGCGCCAGATAGCCCGGATTCTTTTCCGGCAGCTCGACGGCTCCAATTCCCCGGCCGCGCCCACCTTGCTGCTGCCGGATTTCGTCGAGGGTGAGACCGCGCGAGGCTGATTACTTGTCTGTTAAAAATACAGGATTGGGGCGATTGCGAAGAGGCGGGAAAGGATGGTTTCCTTCATGGAATATCACCCCTTGTCTCCATCCATGAAAATCAGTTCCCTTCTCCTCGCCCTCGGTCTCACTCTCGCCGCGAGTGCGCCGCTTCATGCGGCCACCGTCGCTATCGACAACACGACCTCCGCGTCGATTGCCTCCGGAGATCGTGCGAACATGCGTGGCTTCGCCTTCGTTCCTAATGCCGGTGGCACCGGCCCGGCGTCCCCGCTCACGCAGACCGTTGAGCTGACCATGCTGACTCTTTTTCGTCCCGGGTTTTCCGATGCCACGGCACCGAGCTTCGGAGCCGGAGCCGGGCAGTTGGCGAATGCCGACGCCCCCGTTTTCCTGAAGATCTACAGCTCCTTCACGGGAGGAACGACGGCAGGCGACCTCGGGACCTTGCTAGGGATTTCGAGCAATAGCTGGACGTGGAACCAAGTGCTGGGCCTTGGTGCCAACGCCCAGACCGCGCCGCCCTTCAACGGCTACACTTTCAACTTTGCCAACGTGGCGCTCGACAAGGACACGACGTACTGGATGGTTTACTCGGAGACGGGAGACAGTTCGGCGGACGTGACGAATTTCCGGCAGATCGTCGAAGCGGGCGGTGGCGCGGCGGGGAGTGGCTATCTGCCGTCGACGGATCAGATGAAGGATGCCGGAGGCATTTCCCGCGACTGGGGCCCGTACTTCAATGCGACCGTGAACACGGTGCCGGAGCCTGGTTCGGCGATGCTCGTATTTCTCGCTCTCCTGCCGGTCGCGCTTCGCCGCCGCCGGGCGCTGGCCTGAGCACTACCGGAAATGGGCGGGCATCCCGGTTATCCCCATGAACGCCTTTTCAAAATTCCTCGCAGGCCTGCTTGCCGCTCTGGGTCTCGGCCACCCGGCTGGCATGGCCGCCGGCGAGATTGCTGCTGATTACCAGGCCGGGGTAGCGGGCAATCCGGCGGTCGCTCCCTCGCCGTCAACGCAGGGATGGACGGCGGGCACGCCGACGGTCGATGTCGGAAACTTCGCGAGTGTGGCCGTTTCCCCCGATGGGGCGACGGGCTACAACGCCTGGCGCATGCTGGACAACAGCACGGCGGCGAGCCAGTTCATCACCTGGAACCGCACCCTAACAAGCATACAGCACGCGGCAGCGGCGGCGAACGGATGGCAGATGACGACCCGCCTCCGCGTCGCCGATCCGGTGGCGGGGAATGCCGGGGCGAATTCTACCGTCCTCCTCTATGGGAACAACGCGGGCAAGCGCTGGATACTTTTTTTCGATCTCAATGCGGCCGGAGAGATCGTGACGACGCTCGCCGGTGGGGCGACGGTGACCTTGACCGGCATCGATGCCGCCGTGCCGCACGAGCACGCGCTCGTTTACAACGCGGCGACGGGACGGGCCGAGTATCTCGTGGATGGGGTGAGCAAGGCGACGGGTTATGCTGGAACCACGGGCACCTACAACGGCATCCAATGGGGGACGGGATCCACTGGCGGACGCGGCGACGGGTATTGGAATCGGGTGAGTTTCGTGCTGGAAGATCCGCCGGCCCCTCCAGCACCGCGCGTGACGGCCGACCCGGTTTCGGTCGCCGTGGCGGAGGGAGGGAGCGTGCAATTTCAGGCCACCTTCTCGGGCACGGTCGAGGCAATCCAGTGGTTCAAGGATGCGGTGCCCCTTGCCGGGGCTGAGGCTGACGTCCTGCAGATTCCATCCGCGGGCGCGGCCGAGACTGGCGATTACTGGTGCCGCGCGACCAATGCGGAGGGCCGGGCCGAAACGCGCACGGCGTCGCTTTCGTTGCTTTCGGCGGGCGGAGGACTTGTGATCAGCGAATTCCTCGCCGAGAACGAGGGCGGTCTCCGCGACAGCGACGGCTCGCGAAGCGACTGGATCGAGATCCGCAATCTCTCCGATGCGCCGCTGGGAACGGCCGGTTATTTCCTCACCGATGATCCGGCTCTGCCGAACAAGTGGGTCCTGCCTGCGGAAATCCTCGCGCCGGGAGCCCAGCGGCTCGTCCGGGCCTCGGGGAAGAATCGCGCGCTGGCGGGGAGCGAATGGCATACGAATTTCTCGATTCAGAACGATGGGGGCTACCTCGCGCTCGTGCGACCCGATCTGAGCGCGGCCAGCGCCTTCACTTATCCGAAGCAGTTCGCGGATCAGAGTTACGGGGAGACGGCCCATGTGCCCCCGCTCCGCCGCTACTTTTCCGAGCCGACGCCGGGAATGCCGAACGTCGACGGGCAGACGAGCGTGAAGGATGGCATCACCTTCTCGCCGCTGCCGGGCACCTTTACGGGCAATCTCGTACTCGATGCGGTGGCAAGCGGTGGAGCCGGGGGGACGCTCCGGTATACCACCGACGGGCATCCTCCCGGATTCGATTCGACGGCATTTCCCGGAACGCTCACTCTCACCGGATCCTCACGCATCCGGGCCGCCGTGGTTTTCCCCGGCGAGCGTTACGGGGCCGCCGCCTATGGAGCCTGGCTCCGGGTAGCCGCCGACGCGCAGGGTTTCACCTCGCCGCTACCGCTCGTGCTCCTCAGCAACCACGGCGCGGGAGCGGTGCCCGGCGTTAGCGCGCGCGGGCCGAACGGCGATGGCTCCGAGGTCGTCGCCGTGCCCTTGCAGGCGCAGAGCCTGCTCGTCCTCGACGAGGAAGTGGGCGCGACCACGATGACGAGCCCGGTGGCGCATCGCAGCCGGGCGGGACTGAAGATACGGGGGAGCAGTTCGTTCAGCTTCGCGGAGAAAAGCTACTCGCTCGAAACCTGGGGCGAGCGCGATGGCATGGAAAGGGAACTGCCCCTGCTCGGGATGCCGGCTGACGCGGACTGGGTGCTCTATGGGCCCGATCCCGCGCAGTTCGACGTGACCCTTCTCCACAACAGCATCACCTACGCGTTGGCCCGGGCCTGCGGGTTCGGGGCTCCGCGCTTCCGCTTCGTGGAACTCTTCATCGATAGCGGCGGCGATCTCGCCATGGCCGATCATCGCGGCCTCGCCATTCTCATGGAAAAGCCGTCGCGTGGGAAGGACCGCATCGCCTTCGACCATGCGAGTGACGACGGCACGGCGGGCGGGTGGATGGTGGGCGTTGATCGCATGGACGCCCTGCCGCCGGGCAGTGCCCCGGGATCGATGGTGCCCCGGCATTTCCATTCGGCGGGCCCGGACCGCCTACTCCAGACACCGGACGATAACCCGCGCGGCTATCAGGCGATCCAGACTCCCGGAGGGGCCGGCAGCGGCAGTGGCGTGACTCCGGCGAACGATGATATGCCGAACTTCTACCATTCGTTCTTCAACTTCGAATCGCCGTCGGGGTGGTCGATCACACCCGCGCAGCGCGGGGTGATCGAATCGGCGATGGATAGCTTCGACGCGGCGCTCTACGCGCCCGATTTCGCTGATCCCGTGACCGGCTACGCGCCGAAGATCGACGGGCCGAACTGGGCCCGGCATCTGATCCTACAGTGTCTCTTCAAGAACCAGGACGCGATCGTGCTGAGCGGCTATCTCTACCGGGAGAGGCCGACGGCTCCGATCCGCTGGGGCACGGTCTGGGACTTCGACCGGGCCTTCACGCGGAACGCGACGAACGGCAGTGCC
>JAHEDC010000158.1 GCA_024641425.1 Verrucomicrobiales bacterium
GACATCCTCACCGGGCCCAGACACAAACTCGACCTTGCCCAACGGTTTCAGTCGCGCGCCGTCCTGCTCAAACCGCCACCACGCGACCGGCTCGTCGGCGGCAACCTGAGCCACCCAACCCGCTCCCACCGCCACCACCGGGTCGATGGAAAGCAAGAGACCGGGTAGCACGGCAAGTAGTCGGATGGACGGCATCGTTGGAAAGCGTAGGGTGCCCATGCGGAACATTCCGGCAAAAGATTCGAGGGACACGGAAATATTCGATCAGGCGTTGGTTCAAACTCTGAACCCGATAGGGGCCCTTCCGCAATTCCGAAATCAGGGGCGACACGGTCGCAGCAAACCATTTCATGGGCGACGGGGAATCCATATCCCTGTCCCCTTCAATCCCACGCCATTGAACGAAAGAAAGTCCGCGCTCCGTCAGAAATCGGCGAAGCCGAATTCCTGTCCAAGGAAGAGGCAGGCGTCGATGTTCATGAGGCCCGCGGAGGGCGACGCATCGGAGAGGCAGGCGGCGGCGGTGCAAACGGCGAGTTCAAGAGCGGAGGCGTGGGACAGGTTCTCGTGCACCCCGTGGAGGTATCCGGCGGCGAAGGCGTCGCCCGCACCGTTGGCTCCCCGGATGAACGTGGGCGGAACGCGCACGGAACCCTGACGAAGCGTGTTGCCGTCCCGGCGCACCATGACCGCTCCGTGTTCGGTGTGGATCACCACGGCCTCACGCACCCCGAATTCGAGAAGCTCCCCCGCGGCATCGAGCAGGCTGACTGGATTCGCGGGATCGAGGGTGCGCCCTAGCACCCGACTGGCTTCCACCTCGTTCATAAGGAGATGATCCGTCTGCGGAATCGCGCTGCACACGATGTCACGGAACCGGGGGTGTTCGGTGCTGACAATATCGATACTCGTGACGAGCCCGGCATTCGATGCCGCCTCGAGAACGTGCGAGGCCCGCGTCCTTCCCTCCGGCTCAAAGCGATCGAGATCGTCGAGTAACATCAGATAGGCGAGATGCAGCATCCTTGCCGGACAGGCATCGAAATCAAAGCCCGAGCCGTCGAAACGCGCGTTCGCACCACGACGGTGAAAAAAAGTACGGCGTCCGCTTTCGCTCACCGTCATGACATCCGTGTACGACGTCGGATAGTCCGAGTCGCTTGTGAGCCGCGAGCCGTCGATCCCGTGCGCGGCGCAGTCCGCACGAATCCAATCCCCGTCCTCATCCGCGCCGATTCTCCCCGCGGCCAGGAGCGGATAATCCGCGCGCATCGCGGCGAGATCCTTGAGAACATTGTAGGGACCTCCGCCATTCGAGCGCGCTTCGTCCTCGATGGTCGCAAGCATGTTCTCAGCCGGATAGGCATCGATTCGCTTGATCCGATCGACAATGAAGTTCCCTGCAGCGAGGATGCCGCGACGCTCGGACGATCTCATAGGGCGACGACTTTCTGGGATGCGTGCGAGGCAAGGGCGGCGGCGAAGATCTCATGCGTGGCCACCGCTTCATCGGGAGTCGCGCAGCCGAAGCGCCCGTCGAGTTCGCCCTCGCGTTCCAGCAGGTAGGCAGCCCACATCTGTTGGATGACATCGGGAAAACCAGGCTCGAAGATACCGCCGGTCACCGTCTTGAAGGCGGTGGAGAATCCGAGTTCGGTACGCTTCCACCATTGCTCCTTCCCGCGTTCAAAAAGCCAGAGCGTCTTCGGCTCGGCGGTGCTGAAGCGGACACCGCCGTCGGTGCCGAGGATCTCGATATACCAGGTATTGGTCGCGCCGGGTGCAAGCCGTTTCATTTCCAGGCGCAGGGGAACGTCCTGACCGCCGATGACCGTCCAGCCGTGAATGAGCGCGTTGTCCCATGTGTCGCAGGCCGTTCGTCCGCCGCGGCCATCGGGCCTTTCGGGATAGCCTTTCTGGAGTTGCGAGAAGAGGCGCGAAGGCTTCCAGCCAAGGCGAAGAGGCAGGTGGCACGAGTGCATGCCGAGATCATTGAGCACCCCACCCTCCCCGCACGTGCGACGGAATCGCTTCCAGTTGGCCACTTTGTCAGGATCGAGGTCGCTGCTGTGGTGGAAACCGGAAACGACCTCAAGCACCCTCCCGAGCGAACCGCCGCGGGCGATCTCAAAGGCCCGTTGCCCACCGGGGAAGAAGGGCATTTCCGAACTACAGCGGACAAAGCGTCCGCTTGCACTTGCCGCGTCCCGAATGCGTCGGGCGGAGGCGAGATCAATGCCGAAAGGTTTCTCGGCCAAGAGATCCTTCCCGGCGGCAAGCACGTCGAGATAGATATTCTCGTGCAAGTCATGCGGCACCGCCACATAGACGACATCGATACCAGGATCGGAGAGAAGCTTCTGGAAGTCGGTTACACGGAGATCGCAGCCTGGAATGCGCTCGAACCATGCAAGCGTATCCGGGTTCAAATCCGCCACCGCCCGCAGCACCGGCCGAACGGGCATGTCCGCGAGGGCACACCATCGCGCGAAGGCGCTGGCCATTTCGCGACCCATCAGGCCGCCTCCGATAATTCCTATGGAAATGTCTTTCATATGGTTTCGTTGCGATAGGCTTTCGCGAGCAGGCTGACAGGGTGGAACACTTCGACCGGCGCTCCGGCGGCGGCGAGACCGCGTACGACCTGGAGATGGCAGCCGGGATTGGCGGTGGCCACGACGGTCGCTTCGGAAGCGCGGATGTGCGCGATTTTCCGAAGGAGGAGCGCGTCGGATTGTTCCGGTTGGGTGATATTGTAAATGCCCGCGCTTCCGCAACACCAGTTGCTTTCCGGTAACTCGCAAAAATCGATTCCGGGCAGCAGCCGAAGCAAGGCCCGAGGTTGCGAGACGACTTTCTGTCCGTGAGTCAAGTGACAGGAGTCGTGGTAAGTCAGGCGCGTGGGACGGTCAAAGGGAGCCGCGGCGGGAGCACGGCAACCGATCGCGGCAAGCCATTCGTGGATATCGCGGAGCTTCGTGTCCCACCGATGAGCGCGGGCGGAGTACGTCGGATCATCATCGAGGAGTCTCCCGTAGTGGCGCAGATGCGACCCACAGCCTCCGGCGTTCGTGATGATGGCCTCATAGTGATCAGGCGGGAGTAGATCGATCATACGCCGGGCCAGCTCGCGAGCCAACTCGCGCTCGCCATTATGTCCGTGCAGCGAACCACAGCAGGGTTGCACCGCCGGGGTATGGACTTCGCACCCGTTGGCGAGCAGGACATCGGCGGTGTCGCGATTGATGTCGGAAAAGGCAAGATCCTGCACGCAGCCGGTGAGAAGGGCGACCCGATGCTTCGTCTCTCCCCGGGGCGTCTCGCGCTCCGCGATCAATTGATGAGAAAAGGCCGGACTCATGCGCGGCGTCTGGGGTTCGAGGCGTCGCAGATCCCTCGGCAGGAGCCGCAGGAGGCCAAGTTTGCGCACGACGTTCTCAATGCCGCTCCGCTGATAGATGCGCAACCCGCCGCCTAACAGGCGCAGCAGGCGCGGGTGCATGAAGAGCTGCTCCAACGTAAGCCAGCGCCAGAAACTCCGCGCCGCCCCCTCGTTGACGCCCGATCGCTCGATATCCGCGCGGGCGGTCTCGAATAATTCAGCGTAACCGACCCCCGCCGGACAAGCGGTCTGGCAGGCAAGGCAGCCGAGGCAGTAACTCATCTCTTCGGCGAAAGCCGGACTCACCGGCAGTTCGTCCACGGCGACCGCACGCATGAGGGCGATGCGCCCCCGCGGACTGTGGCGCTCGCGCTGCGTGGCATCGTAGGTCGGACAGGTTGGCAGACACATGCCGCAGTGCATGCACTGCTGGAGCACGGAGAAATCGAGCGTCTTGAGCGAGGGGGCCACGGTCAGTCGAAGATTTTTCCAGGGTTCAACCGTCCCTGCGGATCCAGCGCTCGCTTCACCTCCCGCATGAGCTCGTAGCTCGCGTCACCCAGTTGCCGCCACAACCAGGGCTTTTTCGCCAGACCGACTCCGTGCTCGCCGGTGATCGTGCCGCCTAAGGCGAGCGTCTTTTCAACAATGGCATCAAGGGCGAGATGGACGCGCTTCATTTCCTCGACGTCGCGTTCATCGGTGAGGAAGGTGGGATGAAGGTTTCCGTCTCCCATGTGGCCGAAAGTACCGACCGTGAGGTCGTATTTGGCGGCAGTGGCGGCGACGAACGAAACCATTTCGGCCAGCGCGCTGCGCGGCACGGTGACATCCTCGAGAATGGTCGTCGGGCGGACCCTGGCGAGCGCGGAGAAGGCGCTGCGCCGGGCGCTTGCGAGCTGGAGTGCCTCCGCCTCGTCCTTCGCCGTCGTGACATCCCGCGCGTCGTGGGCGCGCGCGATTTCCGCCATCCGCCGCGCCTCGTCCTCGACGGCGGCGGGATGGCCGTCTGTCTCCATGAGAAGAAGGGCCTCGCAATCGGTGGGGAGGCCGATCTTCGCGAAGTCCTCGACACAGCGGATGGTCATGCGGTCGAGAAACTCCAGCGTGCAGGGAATGATTTTGGCCGCGATGATGGCGGAGACGGTGTCGGCCGCGTTCTCCATCCGGGAGTAACTCGCAAGCATCGTGCGGCGGGACGCCGGCCGGGGGAGTAATCTGAGCAAGACTTCGGTAATGATTCCGAGCGTGCCTTCCGATCCGATGAAGAGATCCTTCATCGAGTACCCGGCCACATCCTTCACGCATCCGTTCCCAAGGCGGGCGATGCGACCATCCGGAAGCACGACTTCGAGTCCCATGACATAGTCGCGGGTCACGCCGTATTTTAACCCGCGCAGCCCCCCCGAGTTCTCGGCGACATTGCCCCCGATGGTGCTGATCTTCATCGAACCCGGATCCGGCGGATAAAAGAGACCGTGGAGGGCGGCGGCCTCGTCGATGCGTTGGGTGATGGCCCCGCATTCGGCGCGGACGGTGAGATTGCGCGGATCGACCTCGAGGACGCGGGCCATTCGCACGAGACAAAGGACAAGCCCGCCCGTCGGCGGGACACTTCCTCCGCTCAATCCGGTGCCCGAACCCCGCGCGGTGATGGCCACACCCCGCTCGCCCGCCCATCGCACGCATGCCGCGACCTCCGCCGTGTTCCCCGGAAGGACGACCACGCCCGGACGGGCCCGCAGGGCAGCGGTGCCGTCGAATCCGTAGGGAATGAGATCCTCCGCTTCTGTCAACACGTTGCCCGCGCCGACGATGGCGGCGAGTTCCATGTCAAAGGAAGGGGGAAGCGACATGGTGTTGATCAGATCATCGCGAGCGCACCCTCGACGTCGGCCTTCTCATGCACCATTGCCATCAGCGCGCGGACGATGCCTTTCGGATTCGCGTGCTGGATGACATTCCGTCCGTAAACGATACCCGCCGCCCCCTGTTCGAGCAGGCGTCCCGTGCGTTCGAGGATCTCGCGGTCGCCGACCTTCCCGCCACCGCGCACCAGGACAGGAATGCCACCGGCAACCCTGACGACTTCATGGTAAAGGCCCACGTCGTCGGTCGGATCAGCCTTGATGATATCGGCACCGAGTTCCACCGCCTGCCGGACGAGATAGGTGATCTGGGTCAGATCGCCATTGACCCTGTAGCCGCCACCATCCGCGTTCGGCTGGAAGACAAGCGGTTCGACCATCATCGGCATCCCGTAGAAATCAGCCTGCGGCTTGAGCTTGAGAATGTTCTCCACACACTGGGCATGCACTTCCGGCGCACCGGGAATCTGGAACAGGTTCACGCAGACGCAGGCCGCGTCGAGCCGCACTGCCTGAAGCATTGTCTCCTCGATCATGAGGCTGAAGGACGTATCGGGCAATTCCTTGCCGTAGATGTTCGCGACATCCGTGCGCAGGACAAGGCTCGGCTTCTCACGACCCGGGAGATCCTGAAGATGACGTGCCTGGCCGACGGTGAGCTGGATCGCGTCCGGCGCGGCGTCGACGAGCGCTTTCACGACCGAGGCCATGTCCTCGATACCGTGGAGGAAGCCGGACTGGTTGAAGAAGCCATGGTCGACCGCCACGTCGAAGCAGCGGTTGGAACGGGCGTTGAAGAGGCGGTTGAGGCGATAGTTTTTCATGAATGTTAGTCTCCGAGAAGATGCTTGATGATGTAGAGTTCGAGGGCCTCGTAGTCGCGGGACTCGCGGAGCGCCACAACGAGGGCATGATCCATTGAACGGTACTTTTCGACCAGCCGAAGGAAAATCTCACGGCTATTCGTGAGATGCGCGGTCACCGGCGAACCCGTCTGGGTGCGCACGGCCTTCACATCGAGACCGATGAACTCGCCCCGGCTCCCATAGCCACCTTCTTCAAGCACGCGCACCTGGTTGAAGGCGGCGCGCAGGTTGGCCGCGCCGAAGTTCTTGTCCTGATCGTACTTGAGACCGTTCTGATCGTTCAGGTGGACGCTGCCCAGCTTGTCGTGGGCAAGGGCGAAGGCCATCTCGTCGCTCGGATCGAGCCCCGCGAGCAGGGCGTGCGCGCTCTCGATGAGGCCCTTGACCCTTGAGGGATCCTTCGAGGCGTAGGCGAGGGCCACCGCATGTCCGATGGTCGGGACATAGGCGAGATCGGTCGGCTCATTCGGTTTCGGCTCAATCCAGATTTCGATGTCGGGCGCGTAATCGAGCATCGCGTTCAAAGTTTCAAGAAGTCGTTGATAGGCGAGCCGTGCGTCCTTCGCCTCGCGGAAATACGTTCCTTCCCGGGCGAGCCAGAGGACGATCGCCTTGCAGTCGATTGCGCGGGCGATGTCGATGCATTTCCTGGTCCGATCCCAGGCGTATTCACGGTCGGCGGCGCTGTTCGAGGTGTAGCCGCCATCGACGGTGCGCGGGTCGAACCAAAGGCGTGGGGCAACGAATTCCGGGATGAGTCCCTGGTTGGCGAGCATGGCCTTCACCTCCCCCGCCTTCGTCAGCATGGCCTCGGGTGAAAGATCATCGAGCCCGGGAACGACATCGTCGTCGTGGAACTGCACCCCCTCGAAGCCGAGCGGGCGGTAGAGGGCGAATTTCGCTTCGTGGGGGAAAGCGGAACGCACCTCGGGGCCGAAGGGATCGCCTCCCTCGCTGATGTTCCACGGTCCGAAGGAGAATCGGTAGGCGGTGGGATTGCTCATAGAACTCCATTAGAGCACGTTTTCCCCCTTCCTTCTACGCATCCGATCTCAAATAGTGCCACTATTGTCTCAGAAAAGTTGCATCAAGCGAGAAATTCGACGAGGAAAGTGCCAATGCGGATGCGCCGTGAAATGATCCGGATGCCGACGGGACAATCTTTCCGGGTGATGCGCTGGTCCCGCTCCGTGAGCGCGGTCGAGAATATCCTGACCGATGGATCCTTCTTGCCGATGGCAGGCGAGGGAAGCCGCTGGCACTACCATCCGGAGATGGAACTGACCCTCTTCACGTCAGGACGCGGGCAGCGTTTCGTGGGCGATCATATCGGCGGCTTCGGACCCGGAGATCTCGTGCTCCTGGGAGGGATGCTCCCGCACTACTGGCATGCGGAAGGGCGCACGTCGGGCCTGTCCCTGCAATGGCATTTCCCGGAGCATCATCCATTGATGGGACTTCCGGAAATCCGGGCCCTTCGGCGCTTGTTTCAAAATGCCGGAAACGGACTGCGCCTCACCGGGCGCACGCGCGACGGCGCGGAGGCAATGATGGAGGGCCTGGCGCTCTCCCGGAACATGACCCGATTCGTCCGCCTGCTGGAATTGCTGGCTTTCCTCGCGGAGGCAGAGTCAGGCGACTCCGAAGGGCTCTCAAGCCGTTCCTTCGTTCCGCCCGCCGACGCGACCTACCAGGAATCGATGAGCCGGGTGCTCCGGCATTTGGTCGGGCATTTCCGCGAGGAGATCCGGCTCGAGGACGTCCTGAAAATCGCGCGTCTGAGCAGACCGACCTTTGCCCGCCAGTTCAAGCGCCACACCGGACGAAGCCTCAGCGACTTTCTCATCACCCTCCGCCTGCAGGCCGCCTGCCGCGAGTTGGAAGGCACGGCGAAGAGCATTCTGGATATCGCGCTCGACGCCGGATTCACCCAGATCTCGTTCTTCAATCGCGTCTTCCGGCGTAACCACGGCTGCAGCCCCTCCGAATTCCGGCGGCGCGACCGCACCGGGAAGCTTACAGCGCCGCCTCGACGGTCTCCGCGAGCTTCGTAACCTTGATCGTGGCCTGCCGAAGTTCGTTGTAGAGCGGCGAAGCCGGACCTTGGCTCCCGCGTCCGACATAATCGCGCCACGTCCCCTCAAGATCGACGATCGCGTCGACGAGATCGAGCGCCTGAGCGTTCATTTTGGGGCGGAGGCGCCGCATTTCGGAGAGGGCATTCCGGGTGCCCTCGACGTCGGCCGATTCTCCTCCCAGATACTGCCTGACGGCACCAATGAAGGGACCGGCCGAATTCCAGAGAATGTCGTAGGAACCGGAGAGCGAAAGCGCGGAGGGCGCCTGGCCCGCCGCGTAGGCAAGGAGCGTCGTGGCCGAAAGATGGCCCGGGACAGCGGCGGCGACGCGTTTCAACGATGCGAGCACTTCAGGCGATTTCAACGCGGATGAACCAGCGGCTTCAAGAAGCATGCGAATGGCGGAAAACTCGTCCAACGCCGCCTGAAGCTTCGGATCGCGATCATTTCGGGCCAGCAAGCGCAGGCCAGCAAGGTCAGCGGCCGCGATGACCTGCACTTTCCACAGCGGATCAAGGTTCCCGGTGACGATGAGGTCACCGATCGCCGTCTCGTTTCCTGGCCCCACGAGTGCGATGGAGCAGGACTTGTCCTTCGCCGCCGAGCCGAGCCTCGATCCGAGCTGCTTTTGGGTTCCCACCGCAAGATCGCCACCCAGTGGAGCGACGATGGCGACTCCCGGATCAAGGACGATGCCTCGCATGAGGGCATCGAGCGCGAGGGAGCAGGCGGCGGACGCGGCGGGGCCATCGGCGTGATCGAAGGTGGCACTCCAAGTCATCGAGGCATCAAGACCTTCCGGCCATCCACCGCCCGAGGATCCCATCTCGCCACCGATATCGGAGAGGCGCGCGCCAAGGTCGCGGCTTACGGCCGAGGTGAAGTAAACAGGCATCGCGCCGGCATCGGCCCCGCCCGCCACGGTGGAGGCAAGAAAGGTCACCGGAATCGCCGCTCCCTTGGGATCGAGCATGATGGCCTTCGCCGCCGAGGCCGTCCCTTCCACCGCACGGGCCGTTCCACCGCCGGAAATCGAGACCCGGGAACCGCCCATCCGCGGCTTGTCCACCGCCGGTTCAGGCGCTTTCGGGACCCTCCCGGGGTCGAATCGAGGACGCATGGGAGCGACTCCTGGATCGACCGCCGCGATCTTGTCATCCTCCCATTCGACGGACGCGAGCCATTTCTCGTCCGAGCGGTACGTATCGATCACCCGCCCGGTGCGGTCGTAAATCTTGATGATGATCCCGGCAAGCCGATCCTTCGTGCGGGTGGAACGCGCGTAATAGTAACTGTAGCGTGTCTCATCGAGATCGAAGGACGCGCTCACGAATTCCTTGTGGTCGTTGAATCGCATTTCCGCGGTCAGCTTCTCCTCTCCCGCCTTCTGCTGGAAACTCTCGCCGGCTTCATTCCGGTAACGGATCCCGATGCTGTCATAGCCGGAGACCTCGTCCCGCATGTAGACCCGGTAGCGGAGGGTCAAGTCGCTCACGGGCCGCCGATCCGCATTTGTAATCGTCACCGCATAGGCCCAACGCTGCTTTTTCGTACGGACGTACGTTCCACTGGTGCGCTCGAGGTCCGCCATCTTCTTTTCCACCACTTCATAGCTGAAATGATAGTCTCGCTCCGCCGGATGCGATTTGACCCATTCCGCCAGCCATTCCCGGTCTGCGGCACTGAGCTTGTCGACGGGAACCTCGGTCGTTGTCCCGTTCGCGAGTCGGAGGGTGAGCGTCCCCGCGCCATCGTGGGAAACCGGCTCCGCCGTGATGGTCGTTCCTCCCGTGCTCGTGAACAGCCGCGTTTCCGCGAAAAGGTCCGAAGGCGTCGACGGGAGGAGGAGGGCGGCTCCCATTGCCACCCGCTTGATTCGGTTGATGTCCATAGTTGTCGTTCGGGTTCAGGGAGAGAGTCGGATGGAATCGCGCCCCACGCAACGGAATACTGGCCTTCGCCGTCTACCTCGCTTCCTCGGGGTCCCGGTCGCTCACCGTGCGGAACCCGAGGAAGATCTTTCGCTCTCCCGGCTCGAAGATGCGCGTACGGCTGGAAAGCTCGAAATTGGTAGTCGGCTCCCTCTTGGTCGCAAACGACGCCCCTCGCGCCATCGGCACCAGAGTGTCGGGAATTTCGGGGTGGTCGACCCAGGTGTCCGTCCATTCACTCAGATTCCCGCCCATCCCGATGACACCGGAGGTGCTCCGGTCTCCCGGGAAGGCGTCAACCGGCGCCCAATAACCGTAGCCATCCTTGCCATCAAGGGTGTTGAAGAGCGCGAAGTCGAGGGTGTTTCCCCAAGGATGCGCATTCCCTTCGACCCCACGAGCCGCCTTCTCCCATTCCATTTCGGAGGGCAAACGATGACCCAGCCATTTCGCATAGGCCCACGCGTCCCACCAATCGATCAGCATGACCGGACAGTTCACATTGATCGTCTGGCCCTGAAATCGCCCTCCCTCGACCGCCGCCGTGTAATAGAGATCCCACGAGTCGGGGGCATGTCCGACCTTGGATGGAGCCTTGAGGCTTTGATCGGGATGGTCAAAGCGAGTTGGCATCGGGTCCGCTTCCAGAACGGCCAGGAAGCCTGCATACTGAGCGATCGTGACTTCATATTCATCCATCCAGAATGAAGGGAGACTGCGGGTTTCTCCCTGCTGGTATATGAACTCGCCTCCGCTGATCCAGATCATGCGTCCGAATTCCTTCGCCTTCGGTTTCCCCACATGGGGCAGCGCGAAGACCACCGCCATTACGGCCACGACCGCGGCCGCCACCCCGAGCACAATCCGGCGCCGCCGGTCGGTGCTTCCCTGAAGGGTTCCACGCCCGGGCGGGTAGAATATCTCGGCGGCACCGAGTTTCTCGTCAATGCCTCTGATGAGTTCGAGCAACTCCTCCCAGCTGTCAATCGTAATGTCCTCGCTCGCCATCATGTCGAGCAACTTGACCATCAGGATGTTGCCCCGATTATTGCGATTCAGGAGGGGACGGAGGGCCGCGCCAAGAACGCGAATGCTCTCAGCCGGTGTGCGCGTCAAGGCCGGCTCGAGCGTCGCGATATTGGCCAACCGAATATTCTCGTCGCTTCCCAGATAGATGTATCGCGGCTCGGGGTCGTGGTAGAAGATCCCGTTCGTATCCAGATAAAGGATCGCCTCGCACGTCGTTTTGATCATGTTGAAGATCACCCTCGCGCGCAACTTCTTCTTCGCGGCCACAAGTCCGACGATGTTCTGGCCCTCGACGAGTTCCCTCGTGTAGAAGAGCGCGCCTTCTTCCTCATGCCCCTCGTAGACGGGAACGATATTGGGATGGGCCACGGCCGCCTTCGCACGCACCGCGCCTCGAAATTCCCGCACCTCCTCGGTCAGCGCGCAGAATTCCGGCTTGAGCAGGACAAGGCAGACCCGCCGATCAATCGACATCTGAACCGCTTCGTGGGATTCGGTGTGGCCCGAGCGGCCGATGACGCGCACAAGCCGGTAGTCACCGAGCGTTCTCCGGGGCGCGTGGACTTTCCCGGCCACGGGGACATCATCCTCGTCCAGCGCCTTTCCCGGCGGGCGATCCGGTGCGGGCGTCAGGGCGACGGGAGATGGCCCACCCGGGGAGCGCGCGACACCGACCGAGGCTGCCCAGGCAAGAAGTTCGCTCTCGCCCGGCGGGTGCCCGAGAACCGTGTCCGCGCCGATGGCTTCCTCGTAGCCCGCCAAGTCGTAGGCATTGAGAAACGCGGCACGAAGCTTGGGAAAACGGACCCGGAGACGGTCGCGGAAAGTAAATCCGTCCTTCCCGTTGGACATGAAGGTCGTGGAAATAAGCACGTCGATCCGCGCCATGGACGCTGCCGCCGCCTCGGCGCGTTCGAAGCCGCTCGCAGTATGCACTTCGTGGGCCCCCCCCCCTTTTTTCAGGATCGCCAGCACCTTGCCGACCATTTCCTT
>JAHEDC010000628.1 GCA_024641425.1 Verrucomicrobiales bacterium
GCGCCTTGAGACGGCACGGGGTTTCGGAGAGTAGCCACGGGCATCCCGGGGGCTGGGCTCGTTAGGTCATAGATATAGGCGCTTCCGGAATCGTGGGCTCCCGTATCGTCACCTGTGGCCGCGATCACACATCGGTTTCCCGAAATCGCGATGGCTTTGCCGAAGTTGTCCGACGGTGAAGGTTCCGGGTTGTGGAGGGCCAGATCCGGGATGGTCGGGGTGCCGTCCAGAAGGTCGAAGACATAGGCGCTGCCGGCATCCACGGCCCCCGTGTCGTCCTGGGGGGCACCCACGAGCAGAAGCGATCCGGAAAGAGCCACCGAGGATCCGAAATCCTCGTAGGCCGCGCGACCGGGATGGTTGAGGATGGTGGCGGGAATGGCAGAAGTGGCTCCCCCGAGATGATAGATGTAGGCGCTTCCGGTGTTGGTCGCGCCGGTGTCGTCGAAGGGTGCGCCCACGAGAACCTCCGCTCCGGAGATCGATACCGAAAGACCGAACTGGTCGTGCGGGGCAGGTTCCGGATTGCCCAATGTGAGAACGGGAATCGCTGGCGTAGCGACGTTCAGGTCGTATACGTAGGCGCTGCCGGCTGAGGTTGCTCCCGTATCATCAGTGTGCGCGCCGACCACGAACCGGGTGCCGGAAATCGCTACCGAATTTCCGAAAAGGTCTTCGGCCGCAGGAGTGGGATTGTCGACGGTGAGCGTGGGTTTCGTGGGTTTCTCGCCTGCCAGATCGTAAATGTAAGCCTTTCCCGCTATCGTCGCGCCCACGTAATTCCGAGGGGCTCCCACGATCACCAAGGTACCGGAAATTGCGACCGAGCCGCCAAAATAAGCGCCATTGGACAGGCCCGGATTCGAGAGGGTGAACACCGGAGCGGCAGGTGTGGCGCTCGCGAGGTCGAAGACATGGGCGCTTCCGAAGCGGTTTGAACCTGTTCCGTCATAGATCGCACCTGTGATTATCCTCGTGCCGGAGATGGCAACTGACCGGCCGAAGTGGTCATTCACGTCGGGGCTTGGATTGTTGAGGGTGACTGCTGGCTCCGTGGGTAGCGTTCCGGCGATATCGTAAACGTAGGCGCTCCCCGCGTCGCTCGCACCCGTGTCGTCGAAGGGGGCGCCGACTACTACGAGCGAACCGTCGATTCCGACAGAAAAGCCAAACAGATCGCCGGACGCCGGGCTCGGATTGCGGAGCGTAGCCACCGGGATTGTCGGTGTGGCACCGGCCAGGTCATAGACGAAAGCGCTCCCGGAGTCCGCCGTCCCCGTGTCATCCGCGTAAGCGCCGACAACGACACGCGTGCCGGAGATCGCCACGGCCTTTCCGAAGAAGTCACGATAATCCGGATCGGGATTGATCAGAACGTGAAGGAGTTCTTCCGTCGAGGAATTGAAAACCTTCACAACGCCCGATTGAGATTTACCAAGATCGTCGAAAGGAGCGCCAGCGACTGCCAATCCGCCGTCGATCGCAACGCTATAACCTAAGCTCGCTCCCGCTTGGACGCCCACGGGAGGAGGAAGGATGGTGTGGAGGAGTTTGCTTGGGATCTGCGCGGCGACGGGATGGACGCCGAGGAGGAGTGAGGCCGCGAGGAGGGCGCTCCGGAGGCGGGCGATAGGGGATGTGCGTTCCATGGCGTCGATGTGTCCGGAGTTGAGGTGGTGGGTATCTTTGAGGTTACATTGTAATTACAAGTAATGCGAATGTATTTACATTTAGGGGATCGCATTTTCGGTGGCGAGGGTCGGACTTTCCGGCCTTCAAGGTCTCATCGCGGGGTATCAATGAAAGCGGTGCTCATGCGCCTTTCTCCTCTACGGGATCGCTTCCGGAGGTTCGCCCCGAAAATGCCGTCTTGCGCGGGTTGTTGAGCGACGATACTTTGCCCAATGAGCAACGATTCTGCAGCCCTCCTCGCGGATGTCCTGGGCCTACCCGCTTCCGAGCGGGAGGAAGTGGCGGCGGCGCTTTGGGACAGCCTGGAGCTGGAAGCGGGCCTTAGGGAAGCCTCGGAGGGGGAACTGAGAGCGGAGACGGCAGCGAAGCGCGCCGAAATATTGTCCGGAGCCGTATCGCCCATCACGCACGAGGAATTGAAGCGCCAGCTTGGCCGGTAAGTGGAGAGGGCTTCGTCCTGAAGCACCAGAAGCGTTTACCAGGCCACGGCATGCGTCGCAAGGGCCCCGGGCGAGGGAGCTAACACGAAGCGGAATCTGGCGGAGGGGCGGACGAATAGGCCGGGCTTCGCAGAGTCTTCACGGGCATTTCACGCGGCCTTCATAAGGAGTTCACGGGGGAATGGTGTGTTGGTGGCATGACTGATTCCGATCCCGCTGTTTCCCCGCCGGCCTTGCCGCGACTGCTCCTGACGACGGCCGCGCTGACGCTGGCGGCGGAGTTTCTCCTCTACCGGATCGCGCCGGGGCTGGGCTGGGGGATATTCTTCGGCCTGCTGTGGGCGGGGATCGTGGCGAACCGGGAGCGGTCGGGGACGACGCGGCGGGATGCGGTGCTGGCGGGGATGCTGCTGACGAGTGCGGCGCAGACGGTGTGGCGGCCGTCGTTTTCCAATGTCCTGGTGCTCGTGCTGCTCACGATCTATCTTTCGGGGCACCTGCTGCACCGGGGGATGCATCCTTGGTGGCGGCGCTTCGGGGAGGGGCTTTTCGCGCTGGGGATGGCGCCGCTGCGCTGGTTGCAGGTGGGGCGCCGGGTTTCGGAATTCGAGTGGAAGGGGGCGGCGGGGAAGGCGGGGTCGCTGCCGGGGAAGGTGGTGCGGCTGGGGATCATCGTGCTGCCGTCGGTGGTGATGGCGGTCGTTTTCCTGGCGCTGCTGGGGAAGGGGAACGCGGTGCTGGGGGAGGCGGTGCGGGAGTTCGCGGAGCGGATCGAACACTGGCTGCGGGACTTGCGCCTGCCGGGCGTGGGGCGTGTGGCGTTCTGGGCTTTCATCGCGACGGCGGTAATGGGGCTGCTGTGGCGGGCGCGGGCGTCGCGGATCGTGGCCTGGACCGGAGCGACGGGGGAACGGCTGGCGGGGATGGCGCCGCGGGAATCGACGACCGCGGTGTGGGCGACGCGGATGCTGCTCCTGACGGTGAACGCGGTCTTCTTCGCGGCGAACACGATCGACGTGCTGTATCTCTGGCGGGAAGCGGCGTTGCCGGCGGGGGTGACGTATAGCGAATTCGTGCACAAGGGGACGGCGAACTTGCTGGCGA
>JAHEDC010000159.1 GCA_024641425.1 Verrucomicrobiales bacterium
CCGCCCTCGCCGCCATTCTCGAAATCCTCGGGCCCGGAGCCGAACTCCTTCCCGCCACGCCCCCGGAGCCGCCCGTTCCCCGCACGAACCTTATCGCCGCCCTCCCCGGCGGCATCACCTACCTCCGCGCTGGCGTTTTCGACGACACCGTTTTCCAGCAAATCCGCGATCTCCCGGAAGCCGAGACCGGTCTCATTCTCGATCTCCGCTGCCCAGGCGGCGATCTCGATACCGCCCGCGCCTCCCAGTTCGCGTCGCTCTTCGCTCCTCCCAAGGCCGCGCTTTTCTCTCTCGTCGACGCGGCAGGCGGGGAAATCGAAGCCTTCACCCAGCGTCCCGACGCCATCCAACGCCGCGAAATGACGGTTCTCCTCGTCGATGCCGGCACCAGCCCGACCGCCGAAACCCTCGCTGCCGTCATCCGCTTCCATCACCGGCAGAACTGCCTCGTCATCGGCGAGACCACCCCCGGTCGCACCGCTCGTTACGAGTCCGTCGCCCTCGGGAGCGCCCAACTCCGGTATGTGAAAACCGGCATTCGTTTGCCAGACGGAACCGACCTCTTCAAAATTGGCCTCATCCCCGACATCGCCGTGGCCGCTTCACCCGCCCAACGCAATACCGTTCTCCAACTTACTGACGACGAAACACTCACGGCCTATCTTACGGAAAAAGAAAAACCTGTTCTCAACGAGGCCGCGCTCATGGCCGGCACCAATCCCGAACTCCCCGCCCTGCTCCGGAGGGCCGAATCCGGCGAATCTCCCGCCGAAAATCCATCCCCGCAGGATCCGGTGCTTCGCCAGGCCCTCGACTTCCTCACCGCCCGCGCCTTTCTTCGATCAGAATCCGAAGAGGAGTAGCCCCGATTCCGCAATCCTATTAGCCGACGTCCTCCAAACTGAAAAAACTTGTGTCTGAATCCGACGGGCGTCCCGTTGGCCGTGTCCTCACAAGTCCCGCCCCAGCCCCTTCCGAAAGCGGCGCCAGAGGAATCTCCGCATGGGGCCTCGGCGGAAGAATTCCTCGAGTGAGGCCAGCCGTGCCCTCGAAGTGGTCAGGGCTTCCTTCGTTCGGGCGTGTTTCCTCTTCGTGGCCTGCCAACCTTCGCGAAGGCTCACGAATTTCTCGTCGGCCTCGGCGACGTGGGAGGCAAGCTTTTGCAGATAGGCGGCCAAGGCGGCTGACTCCGATTCCGGGTTCGTCGGAGCGGCGGGGCGCTCGTAGAGTTGGAGCAGGCGCTCGACTCCGTGCCCCTGATCCGCCACCGCGCGGAGGCGACGCGTGGTTTCGGCGACGTCGGTTGCATCGTAGGCGTCGAGGGCGTTGCCGAGTTCCGGCGAGCCCCGGGAGCCGAGGGCGAAATTCCTTCCGTAGTGGTAGTCGAGGTTTCCGGCCGTGACGCGGCCCCCGAATTCGCCCCGACTCATGAGAATGACGGCGCACCCGCAGGCGAGGGCCTCGAGTGCGCTGCGACCGGCGGCGAACACGAGATCGAAGTCCGGCAGAAAGTCCGCCGGTTCCCCGGTGTCCGCGCCGAAGTTCCGCCCCGCGCAGTCGAGTGTGATCCCCCGCGCGAGGCAGGCGGCGGCGATGCCCTCGACAAAGGCGTCCCGGCACAGGCCGTTGTCGAAGACGAGTGCCTTCCTCGGTTTCTCCGGGGCCACGCGCACGGTGCGGAAGCGCCGGAGATCGACACCGTTCGGCACGACCGCGAACTTCTCCGCGTCAATTCCGAACTCGCGCGAGAACCATTTCAGGAACGTTTCCGAAACGGCGGCGTAGGTGGTAATGCGGGGATGCGACGGCGGCCATTCCTCCCACGGCAGATACCCGTGACAGAGATAGACCGCGCGGCATTTCGGAAAGGCGCAGAGCGCCGTCATGGTGGCGAGATGGTGCTGCCCGTGAATGACTTCCGGGCGGAAGTCCGTTCCCGAGAGGTCGTCCAGCACCGTCAGTCCCTCCACCCGTAGGGCCTCCGCCAGGGCTCCGACTTGCGGGGAAAAGAGCGCAACTTCGTGGCCCCGATCACGTAGCGCTCGGGCCAGCTCGCCGGCGAAAAGCTCGGAACCGGTGCGCAGGGCGAGCCGGTGGTTGGTGATGAGGATCCTCATTCCAGCGGCACGATCCAGTCGTAGTTTCGGAGCGAGCGTTTCTCCTGGAGGAGATCGGTCCTCCGCCGGATAAGATCCTGTGCGGGCCGACCGTTGAGGGCGGCTTCGGTTTTCACCCTCACCTCGACATCCCGGTAACCGCGCGCCTCCAGCGAGCGCCCGATGTGGTGCGCCAGTTGCAGGATCATGTCGGGGCGACCGGACATTTTCATCGCCTGGTAATCGGTCACGTAGTCGGTGGGGTAAACCTTGACGGGTTCGGGAGCGTCGGCGTGGGTGACGAAATAGCGGCATTTCGATGCCTTCGTGCGGAGCATCATGTGCCAGGAGAAACGGTGGCCCTGCTCCGTCCAGTCCGGATTCCCGGGGTAAAGGAAATGCCGAAGGGGAACGAGAAACTGAATGGCGAAATAAAGCGTGAGCAGGGCGGCGAGTCCACGCCCCATGGTGTAGGTCGCCGACGCGGGGACAGTCGGTCTTTCCTTCCGGAGCAGACGGCGCGGCCACGAGGGATCGAGGAATAGAGTCGTCATCGCAATCGCGAGCCAAGGGAAGACGCCGATGGTGAAAAGCCGGGAATTGGCGAGGTGGAAGAGAACCGCGACGATGAAGGCCGCCGTGCGGGTGCGCCGCCAGAGGAGCAGGGGCACGATGAGGAGGTCGAGGAGCAGCCCCCCCCAGGAGAGTGTCCAGGCGGCGGCTTCGGTCGCGAGCAAGCCGCCTTTTCCCCGCAGCCAGATCCGCATCGGCTCGGCGCGCAGGAGCCAGTCGGGCGTGATCTTCGCGAGACCGCCGTAGAAGTAGACGATCCCCATCTGCGTGCGTAGGATCCAAAGCGCCCACGCCGGCGCGGTGTCCGAGCGCGTTTCGGGCTTACGCCAGGCATCGAGGGAAAAGGCGCGGTGGCAGGGGACGAGAATGGCGAGGAAGGCGAGGAGGCAGGTCAGGTAGAAGTGGTTCATCCACTTCGTCTCATCGAGGAGGAAGAAATAGGTCTGCACCACGCAGAGCCAAACGGCGGCGGCGCGATAGAAAAGGCCAAGCGCGAAGCACGCGGCGGCGACGGCTCCGCTGATCCAGGCGGCGTAGATGAGCGGTTCCGGCAAGTCCGCGACCCAGCCGAAGCCGTAGTATTTGAAGTGGAACGTCGGTTTCACCCAGAGCGTGGTGACATAGCCCTTAAGCAGGTAACGCAGCATCTCCGCGCAGATGAGCGTGCCGAAGGCGATGCGGAAGGCCACGAGCGACGCGATGTCAACAGGAGCGAAGAGACGCTTCATGCCGAGGGTTCCAGCTTGCGCAGGACCGCTTTCAGGCCCTCCCGCAGATTAGGTTTACCGAAACCGAAAAGGCACACCAGGACATCGCCCGCGCGGGCGGCCTCGGCGGTGGCGGGAAGCACGGCATCGATGCCGGCGGCGGGGAAGACGCGGCAACCTCCAGCCTCCAGTTCGTTCCGGAAACGCGCGTTGTCGAAATCATCGGTTTCCGGCAGGTTCGGGTCCGTGCGCACCGCGTTGCAGACGACCGCGCGGTCGATACCCGCGAAGGCCGCCGGGAGATACCGCTGCTGGTAGCCGTGGACGCCGCCGTGGTAGCGCGCACGGAAGACCGGCACCAGAGCCCGCCCCGGAAAGCGCGCCCCAAGGGCGGCGAAAAGCGCGCGCAGGGCCTCCGGATGATACGCGTCATCCACAACTAGCGTTCCGCCCGCGCCGTCAGACACGACTTCCTGCCGCTCCGCGACGCCGGGGAAGTCCGCGAGCGCACTCGCGCCTTCAGCCACCGGCACCCCGAGCCGCGACGCCAGCGCGAGCGCGACCCCGGCGTTGCGCGCGTTCAGCCGCCCTCCCGCGCACGCCGGGAGCGCGACCGGGACGCCGCCGCAGCGGAACCGCGTCCCCTCCGGCCCAACCTTCATCTCCGTCAGCACCAACTCCGCGTCCGCGCCGAAGCCCACGCCCAGCCGCGTCGGGGCCCCGGCCGCCACACGCGTAGCGACGGGATCATCCGCGTTATAGACCGCGCAGCCGTTCGGCGGCAGAGTCGCGGCAAGTCCGTGAAAAGCGGCCTCATAAGCCACCGCGTCCGCGTAAACTTCCGGATGGTCGAAATGCACGTTCGTGACCGCAACCACCTCCGCGCGGTAGGCGCGAAATTTCGGCTCCCCCCCCACCGCGTCCGCCGGATACTCGTCCCCTTCCAGCACCGCGATCCCCGCGCCCGCCAGCCGGACATTGTTCGCAAGTCCCGGCACGTCCCCTCCCACCAGGTAATCCGGCGCATGGCCCAGCGCCTCCAGCAGCCACACCAGCATCGCCGTCGTCGTCGTCTTCCCGTTCGTCCCCGCCACCACCACGTTCCGCGAATTCGCGAGAAAGCTCCGGCCCAGAAAGGCCGCGAAACTCTCGACCGGCACCCCACGCGCGGCGGCCTCCCGCCGATGCGGATGCTCCACCTCACCGCCGCCGCTCACCAGCACCCGCTCCGTCACGGGCGGCAGCACATCCTCGACTGCCAGCAGGCGCACCCCCGCCGCTTCCAGCAGAGTCGCCGCCGGCTCATAGCGGCGGTGATCCACCCCGCTCACGGCATGACCGCGGGCAGCCAACTCCCGCGCGAGCCCGGACATGGCCCGCCCGCAAATGCCGATAAAATGGAGACGCATGGAATCCCGGAACGTAAAGCAGCCCTCGCCCGCCGCTCCCGGGGATGGGATGCGCGGCAGGCGAGAGCTGCGGACGGTTCCAACGATGCCGGTCCGTGGCTACGGGTTCGGGACCGAAGTGTCGTCGTCAATCGGGATCGAGTAAATGTCGGTAATGATCATTCTTTTTACATCGTTAGGGTTCAGGGAATTCCGGGACCCGGAATCCAGACCGGATTCCTCCCAGTCAAGGCTCGAAGGTATCGTAACCGCGGACGCATGCCAAGGGAATAATCACGGTGTTCGATGGCCCCGCCGGGCGCTCCTCCCTGATCGACGCGGCGGACGGCAAGATCGAAGCCTTCATCCATGGCCCCGACGCGATCCACCGCTGCGAAATGACAGTTCTCCTCGTCGACGCCGGCACCAGCCCGACCGCCGAAACCCTCTCCGCCGTCATCCGCTTCCATCACCGGCAGAACTGCCTCGTCATCGGCGAGACCACCCCCGGTCGCGCCGCTCATTACGAGTCCGTCGCCCTCGGGAGCGCCCAACTCCGGTATGTGAAAACCGGCATTCGTTTGCCAGACGGAACCGACCTCTTCAAAATTGGCCTCATCCCCGACATCGCCGTGGCCGCTTCACCCACCCAACTCAATACAGTTCTCCAACTCAATTACAACAAATCACTAACGGACTATATTACGTAAAAAGAAAAACCCGCACTCAACGAGGCTGCGCTCCTGGAAGGCACCAATCCCGAACTCCCAGGCCTCCTTATGAAATCCCGAGTCAGGACAATGGAATTCGAATCCCCTGCCAGGGCGGATTCCGCGCTACTATTGGCCGTCGACTTCCTTACGACCGGCGCCTTCCTGAAAACAGAGGCCTCAAAGTGAGCCCTTACCCAAACAACGGAGTCCTCGGTCTCCCGCGGTTTCCAACGAGGAACGGGCGGTCGCCGACGACGGGGCTTGTTTCTTCGCTTTGAGCGCTGATCCGATGTCCGGAATACTCTCGTTTTCGAGGATGCGCGGAAATATCGGATCATAGGCCTCGCGTTGCCGAAGCACCTCCACGTGGCCTTTCGCATTAGGCCGCGCCGATCAAGGGGACGATGCGGTTCACCGTGCCTCCGCCGATCCCTTTTCCTCCGCCGCTTCATCCGCCTCTTCCTTGGGAGTCGCCGTCGATTCGGTTCTCACGAAGACAGCCCGGTGATGATCCGTCGTCACGGGCCCGGAGATACCCACCCATTGCCCTGTCCACATACTCACGTTCAGACTGATGCCGTCGGGAGCGCCTACTGACTTCAACGCAAGGCCCACGTTGAGAATGCCTCCATCCTCCCCAAGCCCGAGCGCCCTGATGGAGCAATCCTCCCAGCCCTTTCGTGCCGATTCCTCCGCGAAAAGCGGTACCATTTTTCCACCCGGAACCACCCGGATCTCTTCCGTGAACACCTGCCCCAGCTTCTCGAAATGTGGACGAACGTGGTCCATTTGGGGATCCGTCAAGACCGCCGTGAGGACAAACTGCGGGTCGACAGGCTCCTCCATTTCATCTTCGAAAGGTTCGATTCTCGCGACGTCCTCCCGGATAATCCCATAGGGCTGGTCCGTTTCAAAACCGATGATCGTCAGACGCACCGGTTTCGCATCTACCGTGTCGGGCAGATTCCGGGCGGATTCATAGCTTCGCGGCGGCGTGATTTCCGCCAACAGCGCGTCGATGGCGTCCGAACCCATTGCCTTTCCTCCGCTTTTCGCCTCTTCCACCCCATCCTCTCGATCTTCTTCCGCATCCTCCTTCGGAGTTTCGACCGGCTCAAACCAGACGATCACCCTTCTGCCCGCACTTGCCGACACCGGGCCCGCGACCATGATGCCGGAAGGTGGAATCTCACCATTCCGCAATCCGTAGAGCCGACCGGCGTCCCGGGCATTCAGTGCCATGCGGACTTCGATCTCCTTGCTTTCGTTGATCGAGACCCGCAGAACACTGTCTTCCCACCCCTTCATCGCGGCGGCTTTCTCGAAAAGTGGAAGGTATTTCCCACCCGGCAGGATCCGCGCCTTCTCGACATAGACCGGATCTCCGAAGCGCTTCTCCATCGCCCGACGCATGGCATCGTGTTCGTCAAAAACTGACGAAGAATGAAACGGCGGTATCTCATCCTCCGGGGGCTCGATCCGAGCGACGTCCTCCCGCATGTCGATGTCACCGATTTCGATGTCATAGGCCTCAAGCCACATGCGCACCCTGCCTCCCGCCTCGGAGTCGGGCAGGGAACGCGCGACATCGTAGCGCTCCCGTCCATCCCCCGTTGCACCGAAGTCCTCCCAAAAGTCCTCTTCAACCTGTTTAAGCATCGCATCCGCTTCCCCGACATCGGCGGGCTTCGCCGTCGATTCCGGCGGGGGCAAAGACCGCAGGGTCCAATGCCCCTGATTGGGCACACCCTCCGAAGTTTTCCCGAAGGTCATGGTCCCACTGGCACCGCCATAGCCGAGTCCATCGGAATCGGTGACGTGAAGATACTCGTATCTCCCCGGTCCCGACAAGCGGAACGAGAACGAGACCTTCTCCCGATCGATCTCCCCTTCGCCACTCAACGAGGCGCTCCCGGTCAGCGACTTGATCGTGAATCGATCCCCCTGCCGCTCGATCTCAAAATACTGAACTTCAAGTTCCCGGCCTTTCCAGCCGGGAATCGTCCACGCCAATACTTGCGGGCCCTCAAGCCAACGGTAGAGGTTATTATCAAACCTTGGATCAGGCACCGCCAGGACCGAATGCGGCCCCAGAAGGCAGGCGAGAAAAGTGATCGTCGAACAGCGGAACGGCCTCATGGCTTGGAAAGAGTATCCCGTTCAGGAGACGAAAGTCCAGTCCGATGCCCCCGATGCCCTCCTTTAACCAAACAACTGCGTCATCGGCTTCCCGCGATTCCCCACGAAGAACGGACGCCCCCCGGAGCCGTGGATGCGCTTGTCGATCGGCAGGCCCATTCCGTAGGCGATCGTGGTGTGGAAATCGGCCACGCTGACCGCCCCGTCCTTGATCTCGATCCCCTTCTCATCCGTCTCACCGACGGCCTGACCGCCCCGGATTCCCCCTCCGGCAAGGACGCAGGAAAAGGCCTTCGGATGGTGATCGCGCCCACCGCGGTCATTGATGCGCGGGGTGCGTCCGAATTCCGTTGCCACCACCACCATCGTGTCCTTCAACATCCCGCGGGCGGAGAGGTCATCGAGCAGCGCCGCCATCGGCCCGTCGAGTTCGTTGGCGAGATCGCCGACCGGGCCGATCCCGCCGTGCATGACATCCCAGTTGCGGCTGAAGCGCACCTCGACGTAGCGCACCTTGTTTTCGATAAGTCGTCGGGCGAGCAGACAGCCTTGCCCGAAGCGGCTCGACCCATACTTGTCCCTCATCGCGCGATCCTCCTTGTCGAGGTTGAAGGCATCGACACTCGCGCTGTCGAAGAACTTGATCGTCTCGTCGTAGAACTGCGAATAGGAACGCACGTCGTCGTTCGGGAAGGCCTTCTCGAAGACGGTGCTGAAGCGCCGGGCCAGCTCGACCCGGTGGTCGAAACGCTCGCGGGGGAGCTTGGGCAGCATGTCCTTGATCCCCTTCGCCGGATCGCCGATCGGAAAGGGACTGTGATCGGGATTGAAAAAGCCCGGGCCGGGATTCCCTCCGCCGACGATGACACTGTCCGGCAGGCTCTTGTTCCGGCGACCGAGGAAATACTGCGCCCAACTACCGAGCTGGGGATGGCTCGTTCCGGGCAGCGAACGGTAGGCGGTGTGCATGAGGTAACTCGCTCCCGCGTGATCGCCGGTCTTCGTGTTCATCCCGCGGATGATCGCCATCTTTTCCGCGTGCTTGCCGAGTTGTGGAAGCTGGCTTGAAAGCAGGATCCCGTCGGCGCTCGTCTTTGTCGGCGTCGACGTGCCTTTCACCGAACTCTCCGCCTTCGGATCAAAGGTATCGAGATGGCTCATGCCCCCGTTCATGTAGAGGAAAATGACATTCTTGCACGGCGCATTCGGATTCGGAGTTAGGAATTCCCCCTTCGTTTCGTTGTCCGCCCCGAAGGCGGCCGAAGCCGGAAGAAGACTCACTCCGAAAGTCGTGCGCGCGAGATTCGCCACGAAATCGCGGCGGGTGACTTCATCGAGTTTTCTGGAAAGGGAACGCATGGTCGTAGGAGGAATTGACTTACTTCACGAAAAAGAACTCCGGCGTATTGAGCAGGGCCCAGATCAGATCGGCCATCGCGCCATCTCCGCCCTCCCGCAGTTCGTCGGTGAGGAGGCGTCGCTCGTCGATGAGCGTGGGTCGGCTGAGGATACTCAGGAAAATGATCTCGGCCTTCTTGCCGATGTCCTTCTCGTTCTTCATCCGCTGGAAGATGAGCGAGTTGGGATTGGTCAGGATCTCGGTCGCGTAGCCGTTCATGAGTTCCATGACCTGCGGCACCGAGCCTTTCACCGTGCTCGCATCGACGACAAAGTTCCGTTCCGACTGTCCGAACTTATCGAGGAAATGCCCGGGAGGCGCGGGCTGCTGAAGCTCCGAGGCCCGGGCCAGTGCCATCTGATGCCGGGCCGCGTCGCCCATGACCATCGCCATCATTTCGTCCTCGCTCATCATCGATTCCTCCTCCGCAGGCTGCCCCTTCTTGCCAGCCTTGACCGGCTTCTTCGGTTTCGCCTTTGCCTTCGCCTTCGCCATGACCGGCATCGGCTTGCCGTCGCTGTCGGTCAGGTTCGACATCTCGCGGTAGCCCCGCACCGAGTCGATCCGTTTCAACGCTTCTTCAATCGCCCCCTGTTTCGCCGCGCCGAGATTGATCAGTTTCTGGAATTCCTCGCCCGGCCCACTGCGGTAGCGGAGCGGATCGTCGACCATCAGGGTGACCAGCGAGTCCCAGATCTGCTCGGCCGTCATGCGGCGCAACACCGGGCCCTGGAAATAGTAAGGCTTGTCTTCGGGGGCCTTCTCGCGGGCGGCGAGACGGTTGTAGGCGTCGGTATTGACGATCACCCACACGAAGGCACGGAGGTCGAAATCAAGCCTTACCATTTCCTCGCCCAACGCCTTGAGCAGCTCAGGGTTCGAGCATTTCTCGGGATCGATGTCATGGAGCGGCTCGGCCACGCCGCGGCCGAAATAGAGCGCCCACAGCCGGTTCGCGATCGTGATCGCGAAGCGCGGGTTCTTCGGCGAAGTCAGCCAATCCGCCAAGACCTCGCGCGGAGCCTCGGCGTCCTTCGCCTTCGATTCGGGGGCTTCGCCGAAGAGCGGACGGGGCTCGACCGGCGCGTTCGGATTCGCGTCGTCGTACTGGTAATCGGCAGGCAGCCTAAGCTTCACGCCCGCCTTGTCTCCGACCACCAGTTGGTTGGCCTGCACCATGTCGCGATACGTGCGATTGTAGCGATTCCGCATGCTCCGGAGCTGCTGCTTCCCTTTCTCGGTCGAGAGGTCGATCTTGTTCTTTTCCACGAGGTATTTATCAAGTTCCTGCCCGTTGAGCCCATAGCCCCGATCCTTCTTCTTCCGGTCGGAACCGCCCGCCACCGCGCCCTTCGTGTCCATCTCGCCGAGATAAGCCGAGAGCTGGTAGTAATCGTATTGCGTCCAGTCCTTGTAGGGATCGTCATGGCACTGGGCGCAGGAAATGTCGGTCCCGAGGAAGACCTTCGTCATGTAGCTCACGTGGTCGAGCTTCATCCCGTTGTCGCGCAGGTGGTAGCCCACGGCGGGGTCGTCCCAGAGGCGCCCGTTCGCCGTCACCATCTCGCGGACCAGTTTATCGAAGGGCTTGTTCGCCCGAATCGATTCCTTCAGCCACGCGATGTAGGGATCAAGGCGGAGGATTGTTCCCGGCACCGTCGATTGCACCCGGAGGATTTCCCCGAAATAATTATACAGGTGGCTCACATAGCCCTCCGATTGGAGGAGGGACGCGACGAGCTTCGCCCGCTTGTCGGAATCCCGGCTGTCGAGAAAGGCCTTCGTTTCCCCGTAACTCGGAATCGTTCCGGCGAGGTCGAGATAGACCCGCCTTACGAACATCGAATCATTCAGGGGCTCGTTCGGCTTCACTCCCTGCGCCTTCCATCCCTTCGCGACGATCCCATCGATCCGGGCCACCGCCGCATACATCAGGGCCGATTTCGTCTTGTCACCGTTCTCCCGAGCATAGGTCTGGTCGGCTTCTGAAAGGGAATCCATCTTCGCCCCGAAAACCCGCCCGTCGGGCAGGCGAAGGAAAACGGTATCCGCCGTCACGCGATCCAATTCGGCTTCGATCACCCGGCCTTCGGCGTCCGTCCATCGGCGGGCCGAAGCACTCCCGGGAAGTAGGATGAGCACGGCGAAAACAACCGGGGGCAGAAGGCGGAAGAGCGAGCGTTTCATGCGAGAAGATTCGTTGCGGAAAAGTCCTCCATCGTGCTTCCTCCGACAAGTGTTAAATCCTCCGACGTCCTCCGGAAGCCGTGGCGCGGCTCTATTTGAGGCGAATCAGCTCGGGAGTCTCCTCCGATGCCTCGAGCACCTCGATGGTTTCGCACACAAGGGCCGCCTTCTGCTCGCTGAGGTTCCTCGGGAAATTCTCCTCACCGCCCTCGAACTCGGCCGCGATTTCCCGGAGCCGCGGGATGGCAGGTTTCGCGTGGGTTCCGTAGAGGAGAAGAATCTTCATCAACTCAGGCGTGCGATTCTCGCTGGCCCACTTGTTCTGCGTTCTCGTGTAGTTGACGCAGGCCTCGATGCCTTCCTCGACCCCATGGCGGGCCAACACCCGGAGTCCCTCCACGCGGATCTCGTCCGCGAACATCACGCCGCTCGGAGCCGGTTCGACCACCGCCTGAAGCACCGCGGGAAGAAGGGGACGGATCTCCTCGATCGAAAGATTCCGGTAAACCGAAGCAAAGGCACCGCGGGCCCGCCCGTCCTCGTTCGCAAGGCCGACGCGCACCGCCTTGTAGAGCAACTCCCGGTCCACGCCCTCGAGGGAGCGGCTCAACATGGCGCCCCCCCCGTCGAAGAGGGCGAACGAAAAGTACCGCTGCTGCATGCCGCGCGGATCCTTCTCCTTGTCCACTTGGGCCAGGCGCTCGAGAAGCTCGGGCACCACGGGCATCGCGGGCGCGCCGATGCTGGCGAGGGCCTCGGCGGCCTTGATGCGCAGCCACAGGTCTTCCGCATTCAGAGCCTTCCGCAGCGGCTCCACCGCCGCCGCTCCCCGACCACCCAGCGAGACCACGGCCTGGCAGGCGCCGTAACGGGATTGCAGTGACGGGGACTCGAGCAAGGCGAGGATCGGCTCCAG